>JAEZGC010000111.1 GCA_023437345.1 Actinomycetes bacterium | reverse complement strand
GCTCCGGCCGGGGGCACCACCACCCGTGCCGACCCCTGATCGAAGGAGTGAAGACGATGGTCCCTGGTCGCCCGCCCGGGCTCTATGACGCGTACCTGTTCGACCTGGACGGGACGATCTACCTCGGCGACGCCCTGCTGCCCGGCGCCCGCCGGCTGGTGACCGAGCTGCGGCGCCGCGAGATCCCCGTCCGGTTCCTGTCCAACAACCCGACCAAGGACCCCGCGCAGTACGCCGAGAAGCTCGGCCGGCTCGGCCTGGCCACCCCGGTCGGCGACATCGCGAACACTGTCGCGACCATGACGCGCTGGTTGCTCGCCCACCACCCGGGGGCGACAGTCTTCCCGATCGCGGAGCAGCCGCTGGTGGACGCCTTCGCGGCGGCCGGGATCGCGATGAGCGACGACCCTGCGCAGATCGACGTCGTGGTGGCGTCCTACGACCGCAGCTTCGACTACCGCAAGCTCCAGATCGCCTTTGACGCGATCTGGTACCACCGGCGGGCGATCCTGGTCGCCACCAATCCGGACCGGTACTGCCCCTTCCCCGGCGGGCGCGGGGAGCCGGACTGCGCGGCGGTGGTGGCGGCCATCGAGGCGAGCACGGGGGTCAGGTGCCAGCAGGTCGTCGGCAAGCCCGACCCGAGCATGGTGGACGAGGCGTTGTCCGGCCTGGACGTCGACCCGCGCCGCTGCCTGATGGTGGGCGACCGGCTGCAGACCGACATCGAACTGGCGCTGCGGGCCGGCATGGCCTCGGCGCTGCCGCTGACCGGCGACGCGACCCTCGACGACGTGTTCGCCGCCCCGTCCGGCCATCGACCCACCTTCGTGGTGGAGCGCGTGGACCAGATACTTCCCGAAGCGGTCTGGAGCGACCTGGGCTGGACTGTCGAGCCTGCGTCCGCCGGTGGGGGCGCGGCATGACCGAACCCGCCCAGACGCCCGCCACTCACCACCAAGGGAGTTCGATGTCACTGCTGGACAGGGCCCTGCGCAACGCTGACCAGACCCGCGCTATCGAGTTCGGGCCCGGGGTGGTCAGCCGCACCGGCGAGCTCTTCGCGCGGCTCTTCCCCGGCGAGAAGGTGCTCGTGGTCGCCGACGGCAACACGCTCGCCGCGGCCGGCCAGCCTGTGATCGCCGCCCTCGCTTCGGCGGGGGTGGAGTTCGCTGCCGATCCGCTGGTGTTCCCTGGAACGCCGACGCTGTACGCGGGCTACGACAACGTCGTGGTGGCGCGGGAGCGGCTGGCGCAGCTGCCAGGCACGATCGCCTGCTCGATCGCGTCCGGCACCCTCAACGACATCACCAAGCTGGCCTCGGGCGAGCTCGGTCGTCAGTACCTCAACGTGTGCACCGCGGCGTCGGTCGACGGCTACAGCGCGTACGGGGCCTCGATCACCAGGGACGGGTTCAAGATCACCAGGGACTGCCCGGCGCCGGCCGGGCTGGTGGCCGACCTCGACATCATGGTGCGCGCGCCGCAACGCCTGACCGCCACCGGCTACGGCGACCTGATCGAGAAGATCCCGGCCGGTGCGGACTGGATCCTCGCCGACGAGCTGGGGGTGGAGCCGATCGACGCCGAGGTGTGGCACCTGGTTCAGGATCCACTGCAGGAGGCGCTCGGCAACCCTGACCTGATCGCGGCCGGTGACCCGGCGGCGATCGCGCGGCTCGCGGAGGGCAACCTGCTGTCCGGGCTGGCTATGCAGGCGACGAAGAGTTCCCGGCCAGCCTCGGGTGCCGGCCACCAGTTCTCCCACATCTGGGAGATGGAGGGGCACGGCCTTGACTGGGAGCCGCCGCTGTCGCACGGCTTCAAGGTGGCGGTCGGGACTGTCGCGTCCTGCGCGATCTGGGAGGTCGCGCTCGGCCTGGACCTGGCCCGGCTCGATGTGGAGACGATAGTGGCGCGCGCTCCGAGCGATTCCGTGGTGGAGGCGCGGGTGCGCGCCGCCGTGCCCGCCCAGTTGGCGGATGAGGCGGTGGCGGCCTCGCTGGCCAAGAATCTGGGCGGCGACGCGCTGCGGCAGCGCCTGGCGCGGATCCAGCAGGCCTGGCCCGCCATCCGGGAGCGGGCTGCGGCCCAGCTGACCAGCCCGCTGGGGGCGGCCGGGCGGCTTCGGCCCGCCGGCGCGCCGCACCACCCCGAGCTGATCGGGATCGATCAGTCGCGCCTGAAGGCGACCCACTTCACCGCGCACATGATCCGCACCCGCTACACGGTGCTCGAGTTGCTGTCCGACGTCGGGCAGCTGTCGGCGGTGGTGGACCGCCTGTTCGCTCCGTCGGGATTCTGGGGGCGGTACCGCACCGCGGAGTCGCTCGGCCAGGTACCGGCGTCGGTGGCCGGTGACGCGGTCCCGGTGCACTGAGCCGACAAATTCAGCGCTGTCCCCGGGAACCCCCACTCAAGGGTTCCCGGGGAGCGCGGTGTGCGCGACCTCGTTGTCAGCGCATCGATGGCTGCCGGCCGGGGAGGGCGACCGGCAGGAGGTGTCAGTTGACGGCGGCGGGAACCCGGCTAGGGCGAGGGCCGAGGCGGGTCAGCCAGCTGCGCCGCGGCGGGTTGTACGCCGGACGCTGGCGGTCGAACTGGGCGATCAGGCCGAGTTCGGTGATCAGTCGCTCGTGGTCGCGATCGGAAACGCGGTAGACCATCATGAAGCAAGCGTCCCGTACCCGATCATTCGGAACAAGCCGCGTTTGACGAACAATTGTGCGGTTTTGCCGTATGGTCAGACCATGCTCGATGTCGGCCGATTACGCATCCTTCGTGCGGTGGTCGCCAGCGGCTCGGTTACCGACACCGCGCGCCGGCTGGGGTTCACGCCCTCCACCGTCAGCCAGCACATCCACACCCTTGAGAAGGAGGTCGGCTACTCCCTGGTCGAACGGGTCGGACGGGGCATCAGGCCTACTCCGGCAGGGATCGAGCTCGCCAGGGAGAGCGGCGGAGTGCTGGACGCGATGCGGCAGCTGGAGGCCCGCTCCCGCGAGCTGCGCGACGGCGCGGCGTCCCGGCTGGCGATCGCCACCTTCGCCTCGGCCGCCTACGCCTGGATGCCCCAGGTCGCCCGCACCCTGCGCCAGGAGTTCCCCGGCCTCACCCTCGAGTTGTCGATCAAGGACTCCGACGGGGAGGAGATGGGGGAGGCCGACGTCGAGGTGCACACCGAGCTGCCCTTCGAGGGGCCGGCGGTGCCGCGGGCCTACCGCCGCGTCGAGCTCGGCAACGACGAGTTCGTGGTCGCGCTGCCGCCCGACCACCCGCTGGCCGAGGCGGGTGAGGCGGACCTGGCCGAGTTCGACGTCGACGACTGGGTGCAGTACGACCACCGCGACCCGATCGCCCGCCGGCTGGCCGAGTACGCCTGCGCGGTGGCCGGGTTCACGCCACGGTACGTGGTGCAGGCCCAGGACCACGTCACCGGTCTCGCCCTGGTCTCGGCCGGGGTCGGGATCGCCGTCGTCCCCCAGCTGGCGGCGCGCTGGTCGGCCTTCGACCTTGCCTACGTCCGCCCGCTCAACCCGACCCCGTACCGCCGGATCGTCGCGCTGGTGCGCAACGGTGCCCGGGCCAACCCCGCGGCGGCGCGCACCGTCGAACTGCTGGCCGAGGCGGCGACACGGTTCAGCGCCCCGGCCGACTGACGGGCTCCCCTGGGCGCCCGGCGTCAGGCGGCGAGGACGGCGGCCGCGGCAGCGGCGGCGGCCGGCAACCCGGCAGCTACCCGTTGCAGCACCGCGTCGTCGTGCGCGGCCGAGACGAACCACGCCTCGAAGGCGGAGGGCGGCAGCGCGACGCCGGCCTCGAGCATCGAGTGGAAGAACGCTGCGTACGCATCGCTGCGCTGGCGCAGGGCCGCGGTGTAGTCGATCACGGGGCCGCTGACCCCCCAGAAGACCGACAGCAGCGAGCCGGCCCGCTGCAGCCGGTGCGCCACCCCTGCTGCGTGGAGAGCAGCAGCCACCTCTCCCGCCAGGGCATCGGCTGCGGCGTCCACTCGGGCATAGGCGGCCGGGTCGGCCAGCCGGAGCGTGGCGATCCCGGCGGCCGTGGCCAGCGGGTTCCCCGACAGCGTGCCCGCCTGGTACACCGGGCCAAGCGGGGCGAGCAAATCCATCACCGACGCGGGTCCGGCCAGCGCCGCCAGCGGCAGCCCGCCGCCGACCACCTTGCCGAACGTGAACAGGTCGGGGGTCACCTCGCCGCCGGTCAGGCCCCACCAGCCGCCCGGTGCCACCCGGAAGCCGGTGAGCACCTCGTCGTGGATGAGCAGCGCCCCGTGGGTCGTGGTCAGGTCGCGCAGCAGCGCGTGGAAGCCGGGCTCCGGCGGCACGACCCCCATATTCGCCGCGGCCGGCTCGATGATCACGGCGGCGACCTGGTCGCCGCGGGCGTCGAACAGCGCCCGCACGGCGGCGGCGTCGTTGTACGCCAGCACGACGGTCTGCGCGGCGGCAGCGGCGGTGACCCCCGCCGATCCCGGCAGGCCTGCGGTGGCCACTCCCGAACCCGCCTGCGCGAGCAGCGCGTCGCTGTGGCCGTGGTAGCAGCCGGCGAACTTGACCACGAGGTCGCGTCCGGTGGCTCCCCGCGCCAGCCGGATCGCGGTCATGCAGGCCTCGGTGCCGGTCGACACCAGCCGGACCCGTTCGACCGGCGGCACCCGGTCGCGCACCAGCTCGGCGAGGTCGGCCTCGCCCGGCGTCGGTGCGCCGAAGGAGAGTCCCCGCGCGGCCGCGGCCTGCACGGCAGCGACGACCTCGGGATGGGCGTGGCCGAGCAGCGCCGGCCCCCATGAGCCGACCAGGTCGACGTACTCGCGTCCTGTGACGTCGAACACCGAGGCCCCCGCCGCGCGGTCGATGAAGACGGGGGTGCCGCCGACCGCCCCGAAGGCCCGCACCGGGGAGGACACGCCGCCGGGGATGACCGCCCGGGCCCGCGCGAAGGCGTCGGCGTTGGTCACCGCAGCCAGTCCGCCAGGTCGAGCGCTGCGTAGGTCACGACGACGTCGGCCCCGGCCCTGACGATCCCGGTGACCGACTCCAGCAGGGCGGTCCGTTGGTCGATCCAGCCGTGCCCCGCGGCGGCCATGATCATCGAGTACTCCCCGGACACCTGGTAGGCGGCCACCGGCACCGTCGCTTGCGCTGCGACGTCGGCCAGCACGTCGAGGTAGTAGCCGGCCGGCTTCACCATCACGAGATCGGCGCCCTCGGCCTCGTCCAGCGCCGCCTCCAGCCGGCCCTCGCGGCGGTTGGCCGGGTCCAGCTGGTAGCTGCGGCGGTCGCCCTGCAGCGAGGAGCCGACCGCGTCACGGAACGGGCCGTAGAACGCTGAGGCGTACTTGGCGGCGTAGGCCAGGATGCCGACCCCCAGGTGGCCGGACGCGTCCAGCCCCGCCCGGATGGCGGCGACCTGGCCGTCCATCATCCCGGAGGGGGCGACCAGGTGCGCCCCCGCCTCGGCCTGGGACACCGCCTGGGCGACGTACAGCTCGACGGTGGCGTCGTTGTCGACAGTCCCGGCGGCGTCCAGGACGCCGCAGTGGCCGTGGTCGGTGAACTCGTCAAGGCAGGTGTCGGCGACCACCACCAGGTCATCACCCACCTCGGCGCGCACCGCGGCGATCGCCCGGTTTCCGATCCCGTCGGCGGCGTACCCGGCCGAGCCCGTGGCGTCCTTGTCGCCCGGGTCGGGCACCCCGAACAGCATCAGCCCGCCGATCCCGGCCCCCGCCGCCCGGGCAGCCTCGGCGCGCACCGAGTCGAGGGTGTGCTGGACGACACCGGGCAGCGACGCGATCGGCCGCGGCTCGGCGAGGCCGTCGGCGACGAACACCGGCAGCACGAGCTGGGCGGGGTGGACGCGGGTCTCGGCCACCAGCCGCCGTAGCGCCGGGGTGGCCCGCAGCCGGCGGGGACGCCGGGCGAGGTCGGCCATCGGACTCCTTCGGTAGCTCAGCGGGGCGGGCGGTGGGCGATGACGCGGCTCACCGCTGCGCCTCGGCCTCGACGGCGATGCCGAACAGGGTCTGCAGGGCGTGCGAGTAGTCGGCAAGGCCGCCGGTCCGGGCCAACTCGGCGGCGCGCGAGGACGGGGTGTGCAGCAGCGAGTTCGACACCCGGCGCAGCGAACGCGCCACGGCGGCAGCGGTCTCCGGGTCGTAGCGCCGGTTGGCGCCCTCGATCTCGCCCTCGATGAACTGGCTGACATAGGAGCGGATCGCCGTCACGGCCGGCGCCGCTGCCCGTCCGGACTCCAGGTGCAGGTACGTCTCCACGCCGCGGCTGACCAGGTCGCGGGCGGCCAGCACGGCGGTCGCCCGCTCCGCGGGGGCGTGGGCGCCGATCTCGTC
>JAEZGC010000083.1 GCA_023437345.1 Actinomycetes bacterium | reverse complement strand
AGTTGTAGAAGGTCTGGCCGTCCTTCTTGCCCATCTTGGTGCGGTTCTGGGCCATCGCGACGATCTGGCCGGTGCCGGGCTCGAGCATGACGATCACCGACACGACCGGGTCCTTCGCGCTGATCATCTTCTTGATCGTCTTCTCGGCCTTGCGTTGCGCCTTGGGATCGATCTGGGTCTTGATGGTCAGGCCGCCGCGCAGCACCCGGTCGCGCCGCTCCTCCTCGGTGGCACCGAGGCTCTCGGTCTTCAGCAGGGTGCGCCAGGCGTAGTCGCAGATGAACGGGAACTCGGCGTTGGCACAGCCCAACCGGTACTCCCGCACCTTCTTCTTGTCGAAGCCGACGTCCTTCGCCTCCTCGGCCTCGGCCCTGGTGATGACGCCGAGTTCGGCCATCCGGTCCAGCACGTCGTTGCGCCGCTCCAGCGCGATCCGCGGGTACTTCACGGGGTTGGTGGTGACGGGGTTGCGCAGCAAGCCGGCCAGCATCGCTGCCTGCGGCAGGTCGAGCTTGGCAGCGGACACGCCGAAGTAGTGCCGGGCGGCGGCCTCGACGCCGTAGGCGCCGTCGCCGTAGTAGGAGATGTTGAGGTAGCGCTCCAGGATCTCGTCCTTGGTGAACCGGCGCTCCAGCGCCATAGCGAAGCGCAGTTCCCTGATCTTGCGGGCCACCGTGTTCTCGGTGGCCTTCGCGCGGGCCAGGCCGTCCCCGGCCCGTTCCGCCGCGCTCACCAGCACCAGCCTGACGTACTGCTGGGAGATGCTGGACGCTCCCTGGGTGACCCCCTGGGACGTGCTCATCAACGCCCGCAGGGTGCCCTGCACGTCGATGGGGCCGTGCTCGTAGAAGCGGTGGTCCTCGATCGCGATCTGCGCCTTCTGCATGATCGGGGCGATCTTGTCGAGCCCGACGTAGTAGCGGTTCTCGTCGTAGAAGTAGGTCAGCGTGGAGCCGTCGGCGTTGACCAGGCGGGAGCGTTCCGCCATCGGCGGCGTCTCGAGCTCGACCGGCAGGTCCTGCAGGACGTCGGCGGCCCCTTGCCCGGTGCCTGCGACCAGGCTGACGGCGGGAATCGCCAGGCCCGCGGTCAGCAGCCCACCCAGCAGTGCCACGACGAGGAACACCACCAGCGAGTAGAACCGCTTCCACACGCCCATGCGTTCCATCGTATGCACCTCCGTCGCAGCCCTGCCCAGCCCGCCGACCCGGGTGGCATCCGGGGAGCCCGCGGACGTCCCCACGCCCCCGTGTTACCCACGTCCTGCCGGTTTCCACGCCGGCGGACCGGCAGGTGGTATGACTGGGGCACTTCAGCGAGAGGACTCCCATGACCCCACCGCCGCAGCCCGCTGTCGGCCCCGAACCGTCGCAGTGCTGGATCTCGGTGGATGTCGAGACGGCCGGACCCAACCCGGGCGACTACCCGCTGCTGTCGATCGGGGCGTGCCTGTACGACGATCCCGCGACCGGGTTCATCATCGAGCTGAAGCCGGACCGCCCCGGCCGCGACGCGTCAGCCCTGGCGGTAGCGGGCCTGGACCCTGAGGAACTGGCGCTGCGGGGCACCGAGCCCGCCGAGGCCCTGGCGGCCTTCGAGGCCTGGGTGCAGCAGGCAGCCGGCGACCGGGCACCGATCCTTGTCGGGTTCAACGCGGTGTTCGACTGGATGTTCGTGTGTGAGTACTTCCACCGATACCTGCGCCGAAACCCGTTCGGCCACGCCGCCATCGACATCAAGGCCGTCGCCATGGCGCACCTGGGGATTCCGTGGTCCGAAACCAGCTTCCCGCGGCTCGCGGCACGGCTGGGCGCCATCACGCCGGTGCTGAGCCACCACGCCCTCCAGGACGCCCGCGACCAGGCCACCCTGTTGCGGACGTTGCTTGGGGTCCACAATGTGGTGCCATGACCTCAGCTGAAGACGTCGCCGCCCTTACCGAAGCCGCCCGCCGCCTTGGCCTCAGCGTGGACGAGGCGGAGGTGGCGGCCTGGCTGCACGCCATCGCCGATGAGGAAGCCGAGGAGGTGGTGGTGCACTCCGGCAGCGGCACCTTCGGCCACAAGGCGTCGATGCTCGACTTCAGCCCGCGCGACCTCGAACGGTTCCGCAGGATCGGTGCGATAGTCGAGCTGACCGGACCGCCCGGCACCACCGACGCCGCGCTCGCGCTGTCCGGTTCGGCGGCGCAGTCCAAGATCCAGAGCTACCCGGGCGACTGCGACTACTTCGAGCGGTTCAACATCCGGGCCGCCACCCGGGAGGAGGCCTGCGGGGTGCTGGCCAGCACGATGCGGGAGAAGATCTTCGCCTTCCACCGCGGCGCCACCTACCAGTTCCTTGAGGCCAAGCTGGGATCCGTCCCGCACGACGGCTGGCACGACGAGCAGCAGGTGAAGGCAGGCAGCCCGATCACCTGGACCATGGAGGACGTCCGGCGCGGGCACTGGGACCTGGTCGACGCCGACGGCGAGACCACGTCGATCACCTGGAAGCAGGCCGCCCTCGACCCCGGCTGGGTGAAGCTCGACTGGGTGGTCACCGACCCGGCGCGCAAGACGCTGTCGAACGCCTCCAATGTGATCGACGTCACCTGGGAGGCTCCGGACGGCAGCATCACCGCCCTCGACGGCTACCTCGACTCCTTCTTCCAGGAGGTCTACCTCGACGCCGACGACCTGCCCGCGTTCAACCGGATAGTGCAGCACGTCTCTGCCGACGCGCTCGACGACTACATCGAGCAACTCGAGGGGGAGGTCCGCAAGTACCTCACCAAGCACCTCAACTACGGCAAGGCCGCCAAGCGGATGTACAACGTCTTCCGGCTCTCCGGCCGCTACCTAGACGCCGCCTTCGTCCGCGAACTCTTCGACCAGCCGACGACGCTGCTCTACCAGGTCTGGTCGCTGATCGGGACGCTGGACA
>JAEZGC010000018.1 GCA_023437345.1 Actinomycetes bacterium | reverse complement strand
GGGGCGCGCGGGGGTGGCGCGCGGGGGGGGGGGGGGGGTGGGGGGGGGGGGGGGGCGGTGGCGGGGCGGTGGTCGCAGTGGAGTCGGAGGTCGTGCCGGACGGCGGCGGCGTGGCGCTCACCGGATCCCCGGCCGCCGACCAGACATAGGTGTTGAGGTAGCCCTTCTTGACCCCCTTGACCCGGACCCGGACCACAGCGCCGACATCGGCGGCGGTCAGCCGGTAGCTGGTGCGGGTGGCGTTGCGGATCGCGACCCCGTCGCGGAACCACTGGGTGGTCAGCTTCACCGAGCCGGGTCCCCACGTGCCGCGCGAGGCGGTCAGCATCTCGCCGAGCACCATCGTTCCAGTGACGGTGGGCGCCGGCGCGACCGGAAGCCTGCCCTTGGCGATCTTGCTGGTCCTGGCCGACGTGAGGGTCTTGGAGTTGAACCCGGCAGCCTTTCCGGTGACCTTGACGCTGATCTTCTTGCCCAGGTCGGCCGGAGCCAGCCGGTAGGTAGGGCCAGTGGCGCCCTTGATCTTCTTGCTGCCGCGGTACCACCGGTAGCTCCACGAGGTGGGTACGGGGTTCCAGGGGTCCATCCGGATCGTCAGCGTCGTCCCGGTAGTCCGCGACCCGCCGATGACCGGTTTCGCGGTGCGGAAGTTCGCCTTGACCACGTCGTTGGTGCCGTCGGAGGTCTTGGTGATCCGGGAGCCCTCGCCGGTCACCGCGGTGACCCGGACCTTCAGTGCTCTGCCGACCAGCGAGGCTGGAACGACCAACTCGGCTGCTGTCGCACCGACGATCGCCCGGCCGTCGGCCAGCCACTGGTACTCCACGGCGGCTCCGGCAGGCACCCAGGTGCCGGCCACTGCCGTCATGGTGCGGCCGACCTGTGGACTGCCGCCGATTCCCGGCACGGTCCAGGGCGCGGGCAGGAAGGCCGGCACCTTCACGGCTGGGCGCTGCCACGCCTTCGGGGTGCGCGCCACGCTCGGCAGGCAGGCGCGTCCGCTGGAACCGCCACAGGCGCGGTTCAGCGGCTCGGTGACCGGCCGCCCCGTCCACCACGAGGTCTGCTTCATGGCGCCGTCCCAGGACAGCGAGATGTGGACGTGGTCCTTGTGGTTGGCGGTCCGCGAGCCGCGGCTGGCCATCTTGCGCCAGCCGAGTTCCTGGTAGTAGATCGACCAGATCTTCTGGTCCCAGATGATGTACATGATGCCGAGCCGGTAGGCGACCTCACCGTTGTTGGAGGTCAGCCACTTCATGGCGTCGGCGACAGCCTTGCGGTCCTTGGACTTGCGCACGTCCTTGTGCCAGTCGAGGGCGCGGCCCTCCTTGTGCTCCGACGTGGCGCCGACATTGCAGCTTCGGGAGATCCCCCAGGACGAGCCGCCCCAGGTCTTGATCAGCAGCGACATCAGCGCCTTGGTGCCGGGCTTGGCCGACGGCGAGCAGGTCTTCTGCTTCTGGTAGCCGAGGTGGGCGTCCACGACTGCCGGCTCGAGGCTCAGCGAGGACGGGCCGGGCGGGGTCTTGGCGACGGCCGGGGTGAGGGCGACCGTGAGGGCCAGGACGGCGGCGAGCAGGGGGACGACGATTCGCTTCACAGCAAACCTCCGGGGGGATGGAGGTGGACGCCGGCAGGCTACGCGACAGGATCCGCCCCGGTCCACCGCGCCGCCGTTCGGCGGGCCGGGCAGGCGGGCTCAGGCGGCCTGGTCGGCGGGTTCGGTCTCGCCGGGTTCCCCGGGTTCGGCCGGCGGAGCGGGATCGGGCTCGGCGACCGGCGCGGCTTCGGCTGCCGGCTCGGCAGATTGGGTCGGTGGCTCCTCGGCTGGAGGCGAGGCAGCCGCCGCCGTGGGTTCGGACGGGTCCGGGGACGGCGTGGCGGACGGGGCTGCGGCCGACGGTGTCGCCGATGGGCTTGCCGTCTCCGGCGGTGTCGCGGATGGGCTTGCCGTGTCCGACGGCGTGGCGGACGGACCTGCCGTCTCCGACGGTGTCGTGGACGGGCTCGGGGTATCCGACGGGCTCGGTGTCGGGGTGATCGGCGTGGTGGACGGGCCCGGCGCCGCCGCCCGCACTGCGCGGTCCGGCACCGACATCACCGAGGTGAGCGGGTAGCCGGGCCGCGAGCCTTGCACCCGCACCCGTACGACGGCGCCGACATCGGCGGCGGTGAGCCGGTACGAGATGTCGGTGGCGCCCTTGATCGCCCGGCCATCCCGGAACCACTGGTAGTCGAGGTCGGTCGGCGTCGGCTGCCAGCTACCGGGCAGGGCGGTCAGCGTCCGGCCCGCCTCCCGTTCGCCCTTCACCACCGGCACGGGCGCCACCAGCGCGGCCCGGCGCACCGGCGCCGCCGCTGCCGAGGTGAGGGTGGTGGGGGTGAAGCCCGCGGCCGTCGCGGTCACCGTGACGCTGATCCGGGCGGCCAGGTCGCCGGCGGTAGCCCGGTAGCTGTAGGCGGTGGCGCCGGGAATCGGACGGCCCTCGCGCAGCCACTGGAAGGTCAGGGTGGCCGGGAACGGCCGCCACAGGCCAGGGTCGACGCTCAGCAGCCGGCCGACAGCGGGCTCTCCGGCGATGACCGGGGCCGGCGCGTCCCGGAACGGGGCCGGTGCGACGGGCGGCAGTTCGTCGGTCAGCCGGATCGCCACCGACCCGTCCGGGGCGAAGGCCATCACCCGCACCAGCAGGACGGCGCCCAGGTCGAGCGGTGTGACGGCGTAGCTCAGCTCGTTGGCCTGCGGGATCGGGATCCCGTCGCGGATCCACTGGACGGCGAGCTCCGAACCCTCGGGCACCCACGTTCCGGGTACCAGTTGCAGCAGGTGCCCTACCTGTGGGCTGCCGCCGCCCAGCGGGACCTCGGCCGGATCTGGCAGGGTTGTCGGCGGGATGGGGTCGAGCGCGGCGCCGGGCAGGATGGACGCCAGCGCCGTCCCGGTCGGCGGCCGGCAGTCCCGCGCCCCGGCAACCCCGCACGGGCCGGTGAGCGGGTCGGTGACCGGCACCCCCGTCCACCACGAGGTCTGCTGCATGGCGCCGTCCCAGGTCAGCGAGATGTGGACGTGGTCCTTGTGGTTGGCGGTGCCCGAGCCACGGTCGGCCATCGGACGCCAGCCCTGTCC
>JAEZGC010000314.1 GCA_023437345.1 Actinomycetes bacterium | reverse complement strand
GTCACCAACCTCAACCGCACCCTCAAGCTGTATGCCGACGCCGGCTTCACAGTCGTGGGGGTGGACGGCGAGGCCGAGACCGATATCGCCGGCTTCCCGGGGATCGACGGCCCGGTGCTGCTCGTGGTCGGGTCGGAGGGCGAAGGGCTGGCCCGGCTGGTCCGGGAGAACTGCGACGTCCTGGCGTCCATCCCGATCGGCTCGGCCGTCGAGTCGCTCAACGCCTCGGTGGCCGCGGCGATAGCCCTCTACGAGATCACCCGCTCGCGCGGCTGAACTCTCCCCGAGACCGGGCAAGCCCGGTCGATACGACGAGATCACCCGCTCGCGCGGCTGAACTCTCCCCGAGACCCGGGATCCTGACGGGACCGGCGGTCACGCGGCCTGGTTGATCCTGACAAGGTTGCCGGACGGATCGCGCACCGCGCCGTCGCGGACTCCCCACGGCTGGTCAGTCGGCTCCTCGACGATCTCGGCGCCGGCGGCCCTCACCTTCTCGAAGACGCCGTCGAGATCGGGGGTGCTGAAGTGCACTCCGTTCATCGCCCCCTTGGCGAGCAGGCCGGCGACGACGTCCTTGTCCTGCGGGCCGCCGTCCACGTAGTCGGTGAGGACTATCGAGATGTCGGGCTGGGCCGGGGAACCCACGGTCACCCAGCGGGAGCCGTTGTAGGCGACGTCGTTGCGCACCTCGAGACCGAGGGCGTCGCGGTAGAACCCGAGCGCTGCGTCGGGGTCGTGGACCTGCACGAAGCAGGTGGACAGTGCGATGTTCATGACCTTCACGCTACGCAGTGCGGGGCGGCGGTGCTTCTTCGATCCTGCTCGGCATCCGCGGCGGCCGGGTCGCGACCCGACGCACGCAGGCCGGCAGCGCGTCCACCCCGCCGTGGTCGCGCGCCCGGTAGGCGGTAGGGCTCTCCCCCACCACCTCAGCGAACCGTGCGCTGAACGACCCCAGCGACGAGAACCCCACCGCCATGCAGATCTCGGTCACGCTGAGGTCGCCGCGGCGCAGCAGCGCCTGCGCCCGCTCGATCCGACGGGTCATCAGGTAGGTGTACGGGGTCTCGCCATAGGCGGCCCGGAACTGCCTGGCGAAGTGGGCCGGGGACATCAGCGCCGCCCTGGCGATCTCCGCGACCACGAGCGGACGGGCGTACTCCCGGTCCATCAGGTCGCGGGCGCGGCGCAGCCGGGCGAGGTTGGCGAGCTCCTCCGGGGTCACGACCCGAGCATAAGCGCCGCCGTCATCGCGCCATCAGGGGTGGCTCCGGAAACCGGAGCCGCCGCCGCCCCCGAGGGAAGATCCCCCTCGTCCGCCGGATTCCTACCGGTTTCGGCGGAGCGGGCTTGGTTGCGTCAGGCGAACTGCTCCACGATGGCGGCGTTGAAGGCGTCCAGGTCGCGCGGGCTGCGGCTGGTGATCAGGTTGCCGTCCACCACCACCTCCTGGTCGACCCAGTGCGCTCCGGCGTTGCGAAGGTCGGTGGCGATCCGGGTGGTCGAGGTGAGTGTCCGGCCACCGATGACGCCGGCCTCGATCAGGATCCACGGGCCGTGGCAGATCGAGGCAACCGGCTTGTTGTCCTCGAAGAATGCCTTCACGAACGCTATCGCCTGCTGGTTGGTGCGGATCTTGTCGGAGTTCAGCGTGCCGCCAGGAAGCACGAGGGCGTCGTAGTCGGCTGGATCGGCCTCGTCCAGCGTGACGTCGACGGTGAAGTCGTCGCCCCGGTCCCAGTCGCCGATCAGCGCCGTGATGGTGCCCGGCTCCTCGGAGATCAGGACGGGCTGCCCACCCGCCTCCTCGATCACCCGCCAGGGCTCGGTCAGCTCGGGCTGCTCGACCCCGCGCTTGAGGACGAACGCCACCTTCTTGCCGGTCAGGTCTGCCATCTCTCCTCCTTCACCTCGACCCTACCCACGTGCCGGGCTTGCCACGCCCGCAGAATCCGGGAACCCAGAGCCACCCGCGTGCACAATGCACGCCGCCAGCGCCCACACCCCGGATCCTGTCCGACCCTCCAGCACGCAGAATCCGGGAACCCGGAGCCACCCACGTGGATAATCCACACCACCCGCCTGTGCACCCCGGATTCTGTCCGGCCCCCCAAGAGGCAGAATCCGGGAACCCGGAGCCACCCACGTGGACAATCCACACCACCAGCCCCCACACCCCGGTTTGTGCGGGGACGCCGAAGCCCCGTCCGGACGCCGCGCCGGACGGGGCTTCGAACTCGTGACCCGGGACTACACCCCGAGGCGGGTGCGCCGCACCAGTTCGCCGTCGGTGAAGTTCGACGTCGGGACGTGGCCGGGCAGCGGCACGATCCGGGTGTGGATCGCGTCCACTATCCACTCCGGCTGCGGGAAGAACAGGTCCTCCAGCTCGGGGGCGGGCGTGATGTGGTTGCGGGCTCCCACAACGACCACCGGCGCGTCGAGCGCGTCGAAGGCGAGGTTCTGGACGTCCGCGGCGACGGTCTGCAGGAAGTTCCCGCGGGTGACGGCGTCAGAGGCGAGCACCAGCCGTCCGGTCTTCTTCACCGAGGCGAGCAGGGTGTCGTAGTTGAGCGGAGCGACGAACCGCAGGTCGATCACCTCGGCGCTCATCCCGTACTTCTCCTGCAGCACGTCGGCCGCCTCCAGCGCCCGGTACAGCGTGGCGCCGAGGGTGGCGATCGTGACGTCGCTGCCCTCCCGGCGGATCGCCGGCTCGCCCTCGGGGGTCTCGTAATAGCCCTCCGGGACGCCGCCGGCCTCGAACTGCTCGCCGATGTCGTAGAGCAGCTGCGACTCGAGGAAGATCACCGGGTCAGTGCCGGCCAGCGCGAGGTTCAGCATCCCCTTGGCGTCGGTCGGGGTGGCCGGGAAGTACACCTTCAAGCCCGGGATGTGCGCCACCAGCGCCGACCAGTCCTGGGAGTGCTGGGCGCCGTACTTGTTGCCGACCGACACCCGGACGGTGAGCGGCATCGTCAGCAGCCCGGCCGACATCGACTGCCACTTGGCGGCCTGGTTGAAGATCTCGTCACCGGCGCGACCCAGGAAGTCGCAGTACATCAGCTCGACCACCGCACGACCGCCGGACAGGGCGTAGCCCACCCCGGCGCCGACGATCGCGGCCTCGGAGATCGGGGAGTTGAACAGTCGCCGGTACGGCAGCAGCTCGGTCAGACCGCGGTAGACGGCGAAGGCGCCGCCCCAGTCACGGTTCTCCTCGCCCCAGGCGGCCATCGTCGGGTCGATGCTGTAGCGGTGGGCCATCGCCTCGAACAGGGCGTCGCGGAACTGGAACATCCGGACCTTGCTGAC
>JAEZGC010000249.1 GCA_023437345.1 Actinomycetes bacterium | reverse complement strand
GCGCTGGCGGCGCTCGTCGTCGGGCTCGCCGGCGTGGCAGCCGTCCTCGGCCTGCGACAGGTCCGGATCTCGCCCCTGGGGGTCGCCCGCCGGGTGCGGCGCCGGCGGCTGCGCTGGCAGCGGCTGGTCGCGGTGCCGCTGGTGGTGGCGGGCTGGGTGGTGACCGCCCCGCTGCTGGACTTCGACCGGGGCTGGACGGCAGCGATGGCGATCACGTTCGTCGCCCTGGCGTGCTTCATGGGCGTCACCAACCTCGTCGGGCCGCTCGTCCTGCAGGTCGCCGGGCAGGTGATGGTCCGTCGCGACAGCGCCGCCGCACTCCTGGCGGGCCGGCGGCTGCTCGCCGACCCGCGCGGCGCGTGGCGCAACGTGGCCGGGCTGGCGCTGGCCGCCTTCGCCGGGGGAACCATGCTCGCGCTGCCCGACCTGACCGGGAGCGGCGATCCGTTGACCGACCTGATCGGGACGGACCTGCGCACCGGCACCCTGCTCACGCTGGTGATCGCCTTCATCGTCGCTGCCGCGTCCACGGCGCTCAACCAGGCCGCCGGGGTGCTGGACCGGCGGGCCACCCTGATCCGGCTCGACCACACCGGCACGCCCCGCGGCCTCGTGCATCAGTCACGGCGGCACGAGGTACTGGTGCCCACCCTTGTCGCCTCGGTCGGCGCGGCCGGGTTGTCGACCGCCTTCTTCGGCATCCTCGGGGCTGCCGGTGGCCTGCCACCGAACCTGCCGGGACTGGCGGCGTTGACCGCTGTCCTTGTGGCCGGCGCGGCGGCGGTGACGCTGGCGGCGGACGGCTGCCGTCCGCTGGTGGCCGGGATGCTTGCCGCTGCCGGCCCGCGCGCCGAGTGAGGCTAGTGGGCGGCCTCGTGCCAGGACCGTCCGGTGCCCACCGACACCTCGAGAGGCACGGCGAGGTCCATGGCGTGGCCCATCTTGTCGCGGACCAGTCGCTCCAGCGCCTCTGCCTCACCGGGAGCCACCTCGAACACCAGCTCGTCGTGCACCTGGAGCAGCATCCGGCTGGCCAGGCCATCGCGGGCCAACGCGGCCTCCACGTCGAGCATCGCCACCTTGATGATGTCGGCCGCCGAGCCCTGGATCGGGGCGTTCAACGCCATCCGTTCGGTCACCTCGCGACGCTGCCGGTTCGATGAGGTGAGGTCGGGCAGGTACCGGCGCCGCCCAAGCAGGGTCTCGGTGAAGCCGGTCCGCCGGGCCTGGTCGACTATGTCGTGAAGGTAGTCGCGGACGTGGCCGAACCGCTCGAAGTACTCCTCCATCAGACCGCGTGCTTCGGAGACCTCGATCCGCAGCTGCTGAGACAACCCGAACGCGCTCAACCCGTAGGCCAGGCCGTAGTTCATCGCCTTGATCCGGGCCCGCTGGGTGGTGTCGACGTCCTCGGGGGCCACCCCGAACACCCGGGCGGCCATCACGGTGTGGAAGTCCTCCCCCGACGCGAACGCGTCGATCAGCCCCGTGTCGGCCGACGCGTGCGCCATGATCCGCATCTCGATCTGCGAGTAGTCGGCGGTGAGCAGCGTCTCGAACCCGGGACCGACCACGAAGGCCTCCCGGATCCGGCGCCCCTCCGCCGTGCGGATCGGGATGTTCTGCAGGTTCGGGTCGGTGCTGGACAGCCGTCCGGTGGCGGCGATCGTCTGGACGTAGGTGGTGTGGATCCGTCCGTCGTCGGCCACCGACTTCAGCAACCCCTCGACGGTCTGGCGCAACCGGATCTGGTCGCGGTGACGCAGCAGGTGGGCAAGGAAGGGGTGCTCGGTACGGGCGTACAGGGTTTCCAGGGCTTCGGCGTCGGTGGTGTAGCCGGTCTGGGTGCGGCGCGTCTTGGGCATGCCGAGTTCGTCGAACAGGACAGCCTGCAGCTGCTTGGGAGAGCCGAGGTTTATCGAGTGGCCGATCACGGCGAAGGCCTCCGACTCGGCCCGCAGCACCTCGGCGTCGAAGTCGGAGCGCAGCCGGTCGAGGTAGCCGACGTCCACCCCGACCCCGACCCGCTCCATGGTGGCCAGGGTGCGCAGCAGCGGCAGCTCGACCTCGCGCAGCAGGTTCGCCCCGCCGCGCTGTTCAAGCTCGCCCTCCAGCGCGACGGCCAGGTCGATCACCGCCCTGGCTCGCACCATCGCGTCCTTGCCGGAGGTCTCGTCGAAGGTGAACGCGAGCTGGTCGGAGTCGGAGGCGCCGGCCGTGTCGACCGCCAGTTCCCGACGCAGGTGGCGGGCGGTGAGGTCGGCGAGGTCGTAGACCCGCTGGTCGGGCTTGAGCAGGTAGGCCGCCAGCTGGGTGTCGCTGGCCAGCCCGGCCAGCTCCCAGCCGCGGGCCCAGATCGCCTGCAGCGCGCCCTTGGCATCGTGCATCGCCTTGGTCGCCGCCGGGTCGGCCAGCCAGGCGGCGAGAGCGGCGTCATCGTCGGGGGTGAGGTCGGCCGCGTCGATCCAGCAGGCGTTGCCGTCCGCGGCGGCCAGCGCCAGGCCGGTCACGTCGCCGGTCCCCCACCGCCAGCTGCCGGTGACGTCGATGCCCACCACGGCGCCACGGGCGTGCTGGTCGAGCCAGGACCGCACCTCGCCGGGCGCCAGGACCGTCCCGGCCACCTCGAAGCCGCCCTCGGGACCGGTCTGCTCGGCGGGCAGAGTCTCCAGCAGGCGGTCGCGCAGCACCCGGAACTCCAGGCTGTCGAACAGGGTGTGGACCGCCTCGCGGTTCCAGTCCCGCCGGCCAAGGGCGTCGATGGTGATCGGCAGGTCGAGGTCGCCGACCAGTGCGTTCAGCCGTCGGTTGCGGGTGACGTCGTCGAGGTGGGCGCGCAGCGAGTCGCCGACCTTCCCGCCGATCTCGTCGACCCGGCGGACCAGGTTCTCCAGGCCCTCGTAGGCCTGCAGCCACTTGGCGGCGGTCTTCGGGCCGACCCCTGGCACCCCGGGCAGGTTGTCACTGCTCTCCCCGACCAGTGCGGCGAGTTCGGGGTAGCGCGCCGGCGGCACCAGGTAACGCTCCTCGACCAGCGCCGGCGTCATCCGCGCCAGGTCGGAGACGCCCTTGCGCGGGTAGAGCACGGTGACTGAGTCGTTGACCAGTTGCAGGGTGTCGCGGTCGCCGGTGCAGATCAGCGTCCGCAGCCCGGCCTGGGTGGAGCGCCGCGCCAGGGTGGCGATGATGTCGTCTGCCTCGAAGCCGTCCACCTCGACGTGGACTATGTTCAGCGCATCGAGGACCTCCTTGATGAGGTCGATCTGGCCGGCGAACTCGGCCGGGGACGCGGAGCGATTCGCCTTGTACTCGGCGTACTCCTCGCTGCGGAAGGTCCTGCGCGAGACGTCGAAGGCGACCGCGAGGTGGGTGGGCTGCTCGTCGCGCAGCACGTTGATCAGCATCGACGTGAACCCGTAGACCGCATTGGTGTGCTGCCCCGTGGTGGTGGAGAAGTTCTCCACCGGGAGCGCGAAGAAGGCCCGGTAGGCCACCGAGTGCCCGTCGATCAGCAGCAGCACTCCCTCGTCGCCGGCGCGGCCGTCCGCCGGCTGGCCGGGGGTATCGCGGGTCAGGCTGCTGTCGGGCGTCGAGGTCGTCACCGGCGACACATTACCGGCGTGGTCCGACACCGCCACGGCTCCCCGACACGCGGGGACACACCGGGATGGTTCCCTGCCACACGGGGATGGTTCCCCGGCACACGGACTCCTCGGCACCACACTCACAGGGTCCGGCCTCCGAAACGTCGCCGCGGTTGTGCCAAGGTTGTCGCCATGAACGTGCCGGACTGGTTCCACAACCTGAGCAGCGCCCTCGACGCGAAGATGGGGATGGTGCTGGAGGAGGTAACTCCCACCCGGGCCGTTGGACGCTACCCGGTCGAGGGCAACACCCAGCCCTTCGGGCTGTGGCACGGCGGCGCTTCCTGCGTGGTGGCGGAGACCCTCGCCTCCCTGGCCGCAGCCGCGGAGGTGGGCCCCAAGGGGCAGATCGCCGGTGTCGACATCAACGCCACCCACCTGCTGCCGGTGCGGTCCGGATGGATCACCGGCGTGGCCACCGCGCTGCGCATCGGCGGCACGCTGGCCACCTACGATGTCGCGCTCACCGACGACGAGGGCCGACAGGTGTGCGCGGCGCGGATCACGGTCACCCTGAAGCGCGCGCCCGGCTGAGCCGGGGCCGTCCGATACGTCAGCGGCCCCAAACCCGTGCGCCACCGCGGCCGGAGGGAAGATCGCCCTCGAATGGCGATCCCCAACCGGATTGCGGGACCTCAGCCCAGCGGCTTGCCGGACTTGCCGGCCTTGGCGTGGTCGATCACGCCCTCGGCGACCTCCCGCATCGACTTGCGCAGGTCCATGGCGGTCTTCTGGATCCAGCGGAACGCCTCGGGCTCGGTGAGCCCCAGGCCTTCCTGCAGCAGCCCCTTCGCCTGGTCCACGGCCTTGCGGGACGCGAAGCGCTCCTCGAGGTCGGCCACCTCGGCCTCGACCGCACGGATCTCGGCGAACCGGGCCATCGCGATCTCGATCGCGGGCACCACGTCGGAGGCGTCGAACGGCTTGACGACGTAGGCCATCGCGCCGGCCTCCCTGGCCCGCTCGATCAGCTCGCGCTGGCTGAACGCGGTCAGCATCACGACGGCGGCGATCCGCTCCTCAGCGATGGTCGCTGCGGCGGTGATCCCGTCCATCTTCGGCATCTTGACGTCCATCACGACCAGGTCGGGACCCAGTTCGCGAGCCAGCGCCAGGGCCTCCTCGCCGTCGGAGGCCTCGCCGACGATCTCGTAGCCCTCGTCCCGCAGCATGTCGACCAGGTCCAGCCTGATGAGCGCCTCGTCCTCGGCCACCAGGACGCGGATCGGCGCCGGCGCGTCGATGGAACGGGAGGACTTCGAGGTGTCGGTCATGAGGATCCTTACGGCTAGCGGCCCGATCGACCCGGGGCAGTGACGAGGTTACCGCGTCGCCGCAACGGGGCGGTAAGTGTGACAGAATCGTGGGCGGCCCGGCCCGAGTGGCGGAATGGCAGACGCGGGCGACTCAAAATCGTCAGTCCGGAAGGACGTGGGGGTTCGACTCCCCCCTCGGGCACCCCCGTTGACTAGGGAAAACACCACAGGTTCGGATCGCGGGCAACATACGGGCAACATACGTGGTCGCCGACTCTCACCTACATTCCGAGGTAGCGACCAGCCGCTAAACTCCCAGACTCGGTTAAGCCCGACGCCGTAACTCACCGACAGAGCCACACGACCCTGATCGAGAGCATGAACGCCCGCCACCGGCGGACCTTCCGCGCCTGCGGCCACTTCCACAACGACACCGCCGCGCCGAACGAGGCCGCCGCGATGAAGTGCCTGCAGCTGACGCTGGGTCGTTAGGTGGAAGCCCGCCCGCCTTGGCGATCACCTTCGCAGGCAGGTTCTAGAGGACCACTCACTAGCAGCCGCCCGGCCTCACACACCGTCTATCTGACAGGCCCTCGACATTTCTGGGTGCGGGTGGGCGGCAGCCGGGCCACCGAGGTAGGGCTGTTGCCGCGGTGGTCGCGCCACCCGAAAGGCGGCGAGTGGTACGCCGAGCTCGCTCTGGTCGACGACGGACGGCTGATCACGACAGTGCTCGCCGCCAGCTGGGGGCTAGTTCGCGGCTCGGCGCTCCGCCACGGCGCGCTGGATGCGGGATCGACCCGAACGTAGCACTTTGGCGATCTTGCTGATTTCTCTCGGGGACCAAAGCGGTAGGTAGTGCTCGCCGGGTGGGGTCACCGATGGCAGATTCAAGCCCCAGAACAGCTTGGCGTACGCCTTCGTCGCGATCTTGCCCTTGAAGTTCATCGGCACGCCGAGGCCCGCAGCAACCTCCTCCAGTGCGTTCCACGTCTCGAGGGCGCAGTCCAAGTCGTGGCCCCGCCAGGCGGGCCCCCCCCCGCGC
>JAEZGC010000234.1 GCA_023437345.1 Actinomycetes bacterium | reverse complement strand
GTCTCCGCCCGCGCCTGGGCGACCTCGCTCCTGGCACGCTCGGCGTCGGCCACTGCTGTCGCGGCCACCACGCCCTGCCGGGCGCGCAGCACCAACCACACCGCCACCGCACCGACGGCGAGGCCGGCCAGCAGGCCGATCAGCAAGGCACCCATCTGCTCCATGCCCCCATCGTCGCCGCCCCGACTGACAGTTCGGGGAAGCGACTCTCCCAGCGGCCCGCTTTCGCCGCCGAATCGGCGGGTCGGGCACACTGGCGGGCATGGATTCCACCCGTCACCTCAACGACCTTGCCGACTTCGTGACCGCGTCCCCGTCCTCGTACCACGCCGCCGCCGAGGTGGCGCGCCGACTCGGTGAGGCGGGCTACGTCGAGCAGGTGGAGACCCAGGCGTGGGACCTGACGCCGGGGGGCCACTACCTGCTGCGCGACGGCGCGGTGATCGCGTGGCGCGTCCCCGAGGCCGTCACCGGTCCGGTCGGGTTCCGGATCGTCGGCGCCCACACCGACTCGCCGGGGTTCAAGCTCAAGCCGGACCCGTCGGCCTACGCCTTCGGCTGGTCGCAGGCCGGGATGGAGGTCTACGGCGGGCCGCTGCCCAACTCGTGGCTCGACCGGGAGTTCGGGCTGGCCGGCCGGGTGGTGGACCGCGACGGCAGCGTCCACCTGGTCAGGACACCGGCCTGGCTGCGGATCCCGCAGGTCGCGCCGCACCTGGACCGCAGTTCCCACGAGTCGCTCAGCCTCGACCGGCAGGTGCACCTCAAGCCGATCGCCGGGCTCGGGTCGGTCGACCTGCTCGCCGCGGTGGCCGGGGCGCTCGGGATGCACCGTGACCAGATCGACGGCCACGACCTGTTCGCCTACGTCACCGAGGCGCCGGCGGTGATCGGCGTGGCGGGGGAGTTCTTCGCGTCCGCGCGACTGGACAACCTGAGCAGCGTGCACGCCGGCCTGGCAGCGTTGCTGGATGCCGAACCCGGCGGCCAGATCCCCGTGCTGGCCTGCTTCGACCACGAGGAGATCGGCTCGGGATCCCGCAGCGGAGCGCAGGGCCCGGTGCTGGAGAACGTGCTCATCCGGCTGGCCGGGTCGCTCGGCTGGACGGGTGACGACTACTACCGCGCGCTGGCGGCGTCGATGGTGATCTCGGCCGACGCCGGGCACGCGGTCCACCCGAACTACCCGCACCTTCACGACCCCGACCACCGGCCGCTGCTGAACTCGGGCCCGCTGCTGAAGGTGAACGCCAACCAGCGCTACACCACCGAGGCGCCGTCGACGGCGCTGTGGCTGCGGGTCTGCCGGGCCGCCGGCGTCCCCACCCAGCCGTTCGTCTCCAACAACGCTGTGCCGTGCGGGTCGACTATCGGCCCGCTCACCGCCAGCCGGCTCGGCATCACCTCGGTGGACGTGGGCATCCCGCTGCTCAGCATGCACTCCGCGCGCGAGCTGAGCGGGGTGGCCGACCCCGGCTACCTGGCGCGGGCGCTGGCCGCGTTCTACAGCGCGGCAGAGCGCTGACCGCGTCCCCGGTGTGAGGCTGGCCCCCGAACACGGGGGACAACCCCGCGGTCAGCGCCGGCGCGGCGGGCCGGTAGGGTAGGCAGACGTGGCTCTTACCATCGGGATCGTCGGGCTGCCCAATGCCGGCAAGTCCACCCTCTTCAACGCGCTGACCCGCAACAACGTGCTCGCCGCGAACTACCCGTTCGCCACGATCGAGCCGAACGTGGGCGTGGTGGGGGTTCCGGATCCCCGGCTGCCGGTGCTCGGCCGGATGTTCAGCTCCGAGCGGATAGTGCCCGCCACGGTGAGCTTCGTCGACATCGCCGGGATCGTGAAGGGCGCCTCCCAGGGCGAGGGGATGGGCAATGCCTTCCTGGCCAACATCCGCGAGGCCGACGCCATCTGCCAGGTCACCAGGGTGTTCCGCGACCCCGACGTCACCCACGTGGACGGCGCGGTGAACCCGGGCAACGACATCGAGACGATCCGCACCGAGCTGATCCTGGCCGACCTGCAGACCATCGAGAAGGCGCTGCCGCGGCTGGAGAAGGAGGCCCGGCTGCGCAAGGACCGCCAGCCGGTGCTGGACGCCGTCCGGCAGGCCCAGACCGTCCTCAACGACGGGGTCGGGGTGCACGCCGCCGCGCTCGACCTTGAGCCGCTGAAGGAACTGTTCCTGCTCACCGCCAAGCCGTACCTCTACGTCTTCAACTGCGACTCCGACGAACTGGCCGACACCGCGCTGGTCGAGCAGATGAAGGCGCTGGTGGCGCCGGCCGAGGCGATCTTCCTCGACGCCAAGATCGAGTCCGAACTCGTCGAGATGGACGAGGACGAGGCTCGCGAGTTCCTGGTCGAGATGGGGATCCCCGAGCCCGGCCTGGACACGCTGGCCCGGGTCGGCTACGACACGCTGGGGCTGCAGAGCTACCTCACCGCAGGGCCGAAGGAGTCGCGCGGCTGGACGATCCACAAGGGCTGGACGGCGCCGCAGGCGGCCGGGGTGATCCACACCGACTTCCAGAAGGGCTTCATCAAGGCCGAGATCGTCAGCTACGACGACCTGGTGGCGGCCGGCTCGATGGCCGCGGCGCGCGCCGCCGGGAAGGTGCGCATGGAGGGCAAGGACTACGTCATGGCCGACGGGGACGTGGTCGAGTTCAGGTTCAATGTGTAGATCACTCGTGCCGGAGATCTCACGTCACTCATAGACGATCCCGGGAGAGTGATTGCTCTGCGCTCCCACGCGATGTTGTGGAGGCCCGCTTCAACGTCCAGGCGGTGGTCGGCCTCCGCGATGGCGGCGCGTGGGGTGGGCTGCGGAGGGCGACCCGGAAGGTTCGACCGCCGCACGGCGAGGAGGTAGCCGCTGGCTGCGGGCGTGGCGCCTGGGCCGGGGTGGTCCTGTCCGGCGGTGACCCGTCCGGGATCGGCGGGGCGCCCGGGCTTGTGTTCATCGGGCCGGTCGACCAGATTCTGTGCATGGCTACCGCAGACAAGTTCCACCTCACCTTCGATGCAGCCGACCCCTCCGCCCTCGGCGAGTTCTGGTGCGCCGCGCTCGGCTATCGTCGGGAGGATCCGCCACCGCCGCACCAGACCTGGGAGGAGGCGCTGACCGCCTGGGGCCTGCCACGGGAGCGGTGGAACGATGCGAACGCGATCGTTGACCCGGACGGGTACGGCCCCCGGATCTACATCCAGAAGGTTCCCGAGCCGAAGACCGCCAAGAACCGGGTTCACCTCGACGTCATTGTCAGCACCGACCGGGCGAACAAGGACGAGGTGGCGATGCACCGACGGGCCGACGAACTGGTCGAACTGGGTGCCAGTCGGATCACCACCTTCGACGATCCGGTATCCGGGTTCTGGATCGTGATGCAGGACCCCGAAGGCAACGAGTTCTGCATCGTCTAGCGCTGTTGGGGCACCCACGGTGGTTATCAGCCAAGGCTCGCCGGTCGTTGCAGACGTGGGGGCATTCGCGAGCGTTATGGACACCGATTCGGCGATCATAGCCCTCGCCAGTGCCCCCGAGATCTCTGGGAGGCTGGTCAAGCGCCGCGATAACCCGCGTGAAGGCCCCCGGTTGCCCGGTGCCACGGTCTCCCGGGCCGGCGGCGGGGCCGGGCGCGGGGCCGGGCGCAGCCTCACGCACTCCGCTTCAACGTGTGATCCCGGCCGCGCGCCGCGTCCCCGGCCTGGGAGCGGAGGGAGGGAGCTGGCCGGGATCGGGGGGATTGATCCCGGCCAGCGGTCCGGCGGCTCGGGGGGAATGAGCCGCTGTCAGACGCGACGCGCCCGCTCACGGGAGGGCCTTGTGGCATTTCTGCCACGGACGCGTCGAGTATCCCTGTCCGCAGCGGCTGTGGGAACCGCTCCGGTCGGATAACTGTGCACTGACTAGGCGCCGGAATGCGCGTTCTGGTACAGCTTCTGGTACCGCGGATGGTCCTGAGAACGCTTCCATTCTGGCCGGACGCCCGGTGGTGACCCCGTCGGTACCCCGCCCGCCTGTCAGCGGCCGACCGGGACGACGTCGGACGGGCCGGCCAGCCGGGCCTCCATGGCGTCGAACTCGGCCTCCACCTCGGGGTCGACCCGGTAGGTGAGCCGGCTGACCAGCCAGGCGACGAGCAGGTTCAGACCGAAGCCGGGGACGATCTCGTACATCAGCGAGTCGAGCACCTCGATGTTGCCCCAGATGAACACTGTCGCCGCGCCGGCGAGCATCCCGGCCAGCGCGCCCGTCGCGGTGAGCCGGCGCCAGAACAGGCACAGGATCACGATCGGGCCGAAGGCGGCACCGAAGCCCGCCCAGGCGAACGACACCAGCTCCAGCACCGCCGAGTCCTGGTCGAGGGCCATCACCGCGGCGACCACGGTGATCACCAGCACGCCGAGCCGGCCCAGCATCAGCTGCTGCTTGTCGCCGGAACGACGCCCGGTCAGGTTGTAGAGGTCCTCGACCAGCGCTGACGAGCACACCACGAGCTGGCTGGACATCGTCGACATGATGGCGGCCAGCACCGCCGCCAGCACGAAGCCTGCGATCAGCGGGTGGAAGAAGATGCGGCTCATCAGCAGGAACACCGTCTCGGGGTCGGTCAGCTCGAGCGCGGGGGACCCGGCGAAGTAGCCGATCCCGACCAGGGCCGCCACCATGGCGCCGCCGGTGGTGAGGATCATCCACACCAGGCTGACCCGCCGGGCGACCCTTGCCTCCCTGGCGTCCCGCAACGCCATGAACCGCACGATGATGTGCGGCTGACCGAAGTAGCCAAGCCCCCACGCCGCGGTCGAGATGAGGCCGACGGTCCACCAGAACGCACCCTTGTCGGCCAACCCGGCGAACAGGTTGAAGGCGTCGGGGTTCACCTGGCTGATCGAGTCGGTCGCCGGGCCCCACCCGCCGAGGGCGGTGATCGCGATGATCGGGACGATGATCAGCGCCGCCAGCATCAGCAGGCCCTGCGCCACGTCGGTGAGGGTTGCCCCCAGGAAGCCGCCGAACAGGGTGTAGAGCAGGGTGATGACTGTGACGACGAGCATTCCGGTGAGGTACGGCCAGTCGAAGGACGAGGCGAAGAACTTGCCGGCGGCGACCATCCCCGACGACACGTAGAACGTGAAGAACACCAGGATGACGAGTGCGGCGGCGATCCGCAGCGGCGCTGAGCCGCCCTTGAGCCGTTTGGCGAAGAAGCTGGGGATGGTGATGGCGTCGTCGGCCACCTCGGAGTAGACCCGCAGCCGGGGAGCCACCAGCAGCCAGTTCAGCCAGGCGCCGATGGTGAGCCCGATGGCGATCCAGGCTTCCACCATGCCGGCCAGGTAGATGGCGCCCGGCAGGCCCATCAGCAGCCAGCCCGACATGTCGGCGGCGTTGGCCGACAACGCCGCCACCGACGGACGCAGCCCGCGCTCGGCGAGCATGTAGCCGTTCAGGTTCCTGGTGCGCCGGAAGGCGTAGTAGCCGATGCCGAGCATCCCGGCGAAGTAGGTGACTATCGCTAGCAGCTGGTATCCCTGCTCCGACATCGGAGCCCTCCTGTGGTAGGCGTGACTGGCGTGACCCCAGGGACGGGGGCACCGCGGTGGTCGATGCGCCTGCGACAGTCGGCCCCGATCCGGGCCCGGGACTGGGCGGCGCGCCCGCGCGGCTCCAACCGGACGTCCCGGGGTGACGGGGCGTCCGTCCACGCCACGGCGGACAGCTGTGGGGCAGCGGCCCGGCGGATGAGCCCGGGCGACGGTGTCCCGAGGGCAGCATGGCAGCCCGCGGCCGCCCGCGCTGGCGGTTCCGGAAGGTTTCGCGAGGACCCGGCGGGTCAGTGGGCGAGCAGCCCGCGGGCCCGGAAGACGGCCCGGACGGCCTCGACGGCGTCCGGCGGGGGCGGCTCGGTCCCGCCGAGCTCGTAGGGCAGTCCCAGTTCGTCCCACTTGGCGCGGCCGAGCTGGTGGAACGGCAGCACCTCGACACGGGTCAGGGTCGGCAGCGACGCTGCGTAGTCGGCGATCGGTGCGATGGTCGCCGGGTTGTCGGTCAGCCCGGGGACCAGCACGAACCGGAGCCAGGTCTCGACGCCCAGGTCCGCAAGCCGCCGGCCGAAGGTGAGCGTGGGGGCCAGCCGCCGCCCGGTCACCCGGTGGTAGGTGGTCTCGTCGCCGGCCTTGACGTCGAGCAGGACGAGGTCGACGTCGGCGAGCAGGTCGTCGTCGGCGTTGGCGCCCAGGAAGCCAGACGTGTCCAGCGCGGTGTGGACGCCGAGCTCCTTCGCCCCGCGCAGCACCCGCCGGGCGAACCCGGGCTGCATCAGCACCTCACCGCCGGACAGCGTGATCCCGCCGCCGGTGGCACGGAACACCCCGCGGTAGCGCCGGATCCGGTCCAGCAGATCGTCGGCCAGCACCGGCACCCCGCCGCGGGCGGTCATCGTGTCGGGGTTGTGGCAGTACAGGCAGCGCAGCGGGCAGCCCGCCAGGAAGGTGGTCATCCGGGTTCCGGGGCCGTCCACCGCCGTGACGAGCTCCCAGGAGTGGACGGTCCCGACCTCACCGGTCCGCAGGCCGAGCAGCAGGTCGGAGCGTCCCAGGTGGTCGGCGACCGGGATGCCGCCGAGCATCCGGGCCCGCACCGGCGGCACGGCAGGGAGCGCCCCGGGCCCATACCCCGGGGCGATCTCCGCCGGCGCTCCGACCACCGTCAGAGCGCCTCGTGGAACGTCCGCGACAGCACGTCCAGCTGCTGCTCGCGGGTCAGCTTCACGAAGTTCACCGCGTACCCGGAGACCCGGATGGTGAGCTGCGGGTAGTTCTCGGGGTGTTCCATCGCGTCGAGCAGGGTCTCCCGGTTCAGCACGTTGATGTTGGCGTGGTAGAGCCCTTCGCCCATCCCGGCGTCGAGGATCCCGACCAGGTTGTGCACCCGCTCGGCCGGCGTCCTGCCCAGCGCGGGCGGGGTGATGGTGTTGGTCAGCGAGATGCCGTCCAGCGCGTCGTCGTAGGACAGTTTCCCGACGCTCATCATCGAGGCGACCATGCCGTGGGTGTCGGCGCCGTTCTCCGGGTTGGCGCCCGGCGCGAACGGGGTGCCGGCCCGGTGGCCGCACGGGAACGAGCCGGTCGCCTTGCCGTAGACCACGTTCGAGGTGATGGTCAGCACCGACTGGGTGGGGACGGCGTCGCGGTAGAGGGGCAGGTGGCGGATCTTGTCCATCACGGTCGCGACCACCAGCTGCGCCAGTTCGTCGGCCCGGTCGTCGACGTTGCCGTAGCGCGGGAAGTCGCCCTCGGTGATGTAGTCGACCACGAGGCCGGACTCGTCGCGCACCGGCGTGACGGTGGCGTACCGGATTGCCGCCAGCGAGTCGGCGACTATCGACAGCCCGGCGATCCCGCAGCCCATGGTGCGGATGATCTCGTCGTCGTGCAGCGCCATCTCCATCGCCTCGTAGGCGTAGCGGTCGTGGCTGTAGTGGATGATGTTCAGTGCCTCGACGTAGGTCTCGACCGCCCAGGTGAGCATCTGGTCGTAGCGCGCCCACACCGTGTCGAAGTCCAGCGGCTGGTCGCCGGTGATCGGCTCGTGGCCGGTCACCACCTGGGCGCCGGTCATCTCGTCGCGACCGCCATTGATGGCGTACAGCATCGTCTTCGCCGCGTTCAGCCGAGCCCCGAAGAATTGCATCTGCTTGCCGATCGCCATCGGCGAGACGCAGCACGCGATGGCGGTGTCGTCGCCCCAGTGGCTGCGGATCTGGCAATCGGACTCGTACTGCAGGGCCGAGGTCTCGATCGAGATCTCGGCGCAGAACTCCTTGTAGCCGGACGGCAGCGCGGCGTCCCAGTAGATGGTGATGTTCGGCTCGGGAGCCGGGCCGAGGTTGCGCAGCGTCTGCAGCAGCCGGAACGACGTCTTCGTGACGAGCGTGCGGCCGTCGTCGGCGAACCCGCCGTCGGACCAGGTCGCCCAGTACGGGTCGCCGGAGAAGATCTGGTCGTAGTCGATGGTGCGCAGGAACCTGACGATCCGCAGCTTGGTGACCAGCGCGTCGATCACCTCCTGCGCCGCCTCCTCGGTGAGGGTCCCGGCGGCCAGGTCACGCTCGGCGTAGGCGTCGAAGAAGCCGGACAGCCGTCCGATGCTCATCGCGGCGCCGTCCTGGCTCTTCACGCTTGCCAGGTAGGCGAAGTAGGTCCACTGGACGGCCTCGCGGAAGTCGGCGGCGGGACGGGACAGGTCGAAGCCGTACTCCTCGCCGAGGTTCTTCAGCTTCTTCAGCGCCTTGATCTGCTCGGCGTGCTCCTCGCGGTAGCGCGCCCAGTGCTCGCTGAACGGCTGGCCCAGCACGGAGTCCATGTCGGCCCGCTTGGCCTCGATCAGCCGGTCCACGCCGTACAGCGCCACCCGCCGGTAGTCGCCGATGATCCGGCCGCGGCCGTAGGCGTCCGGCAGGCCGGTGATCAGGTGGGCGCTGCGAGCCTTGCGGATCCGCGGGGTGTAGATGTCGAAGACCGCCTCGTTGTGGGTCTTGCGGTGCTTGGTGAAGACCTCCTTCACCCGCAGGTCGGGTTCCAGCCCGGCCTCGCGGATCGCGGTCTCGACCATCCGCCAGCCGCCGGCCGGCATCATCGGCCGCTTCAGTGGGACGTCGGTCTGCAGGCCGACTATGACGTTGTCGTCGTCGCAGATGTAGCCGGCCGGGAAGGCGTCCACGTCGGCGGGGATGTGGGTCTCCACGTCGTAGACCCGACGGGCCCGCTCCACGGAGAGGTAGTCGCGCTGCAGCGTCTCCCAGACCTGCAGCGTCCTCGCGGTCGGTCCGGCGAGGAACGAGGCGTCGCCGGTGTAGGGGGTGAAGTTGGTCAGGATGAAGTCCCGGACGTCGATCGCCGACTGCCACCGACCCGGGGTGAACCCCTGCCAGGGATCGTCGCGGAAGGTCAACTCCTGGGCGGGGGACTGGGTCGTCATGCTGCTCCTGGGTACCGGCGTCTGGTTTCGGGCAGGCTGGCGCCACTGCTGCTTGGGTTTTCGGGACAGAGGTGTCCGAACAGCCACCAATCGCGGTGTGGCCAGCGCTTGTTAGGTAATCCTACACTGCGTAGGAGGATGGTCTGACCATTGGAATCGGGGGCTGGGCAGGGTGATCTCCCCGGCGGTTCAGGGTCGTTACGGCCTGCCCGATCAAGCCGGCGGTCAGCCCGAGATCGTCGCGCGGAGCAGCTCGGCGGCCTCGTCCACTGCCGACAGCTGGGCGGGGGAGAGACCGGGGTCAAGGTCGAGGGTGATCTCGACGCCGGCGCCGGTGACCCGGCGACGCCAGAGCCCGACGTCGCGCAGGTCGCAGACCACCACGCCGCCGCCGGCTTCGGCGAACCGGTAGCGGGCGCTCCCGGCGGGATGGCCCGCGGAGCGGGGGAAGTTCAGCAGCGGGTAGGTCAGGAAGGCCTCGTCGAAGATCGACAACAGCCAGGCCCGCCGTGGCCGGGTCTGCGGCAGTCCGGCACCGGACCACAGCTCCACGCCCGCCACATCCTGACGGTTCAGCCGGTCACCCAGTCGGTCCACGGCGGCCCGGATCTCGACCAGCGTGAGCGGCGTCCAGCGCTGCAGCTCCTTCAGGGCTACCGGTCCATGGCCCTCGACGAACCGCAGCACCAGGTCGGTCACCGCCTCCTCACGCGGCTTCGCCGGCGCGGCAGGCACCACCTCGTCGACCAGGGCGTAGTGGTGGGTCGGGGAAGCCACCGGCGCCGAGCAGACCAGTGCGCGGTACTCGGCGAACCCCAGCAGGTGGCCCACCCGCTGGCCCGCCCGGGGATCGGCCGGGTCGAGCAGTCCCGCTTCGGCGAGCGCGGCCGCCAACTCCTTGCGGATCGCGAACCGCCGGCCCGCGAGCCGGTCGGCGAAGACCTGCAGCGCCGCGTCGGCCAGGCCGTGGTCGATGCCGAGCTGGCGCTCACGCGCTCCCAGCCTGGCAGCCAGCGGGGCCGCCGTCAGCGCCAGCAGCCACCGCAGGTCGGACGCGGCGACGTAGTGCCAGGTGGGCCGCAGGACGTGGGTGCGGACCAGCCGTCCGTCCGCCACGGCGGCGTCCACCCCGGCGACAGTCCCCGCGGTGCGATAGGCGATCATCGCCCGCGCCAGGGCGGCGTCCTGTCCCTGCACGCAGAGCAGGTCGCGCACCGCCTGCTCGGGCGACCCGGCAGCAGGCCCGGTCAGCCGCTGCGTGGCCAGGCGGGCGGCCAGCACCTCGCGTCGCTGCATGCCGCCGACCCTGTCAGGGGTGACGCGGCGCGGCAACCCCTGCGGGGACTGATGGCCGGTCCGGCGGCCCACGGTTCGGGCGGGCCGGACGCACGTCGCGGCGCGTCACCCGATCGGCGCTACCTCGCAGCGGCGCCCCGACGTAGGGTCGGGGCAGATGAGCACGGTGAAGGAGGCCGGATGACCGTCCCTGGCATGGCCGGCATCGGGGGCGGCGGTCTTGAGATGCGGCGCGGCCCGGCCCGGGCCGATCCTGCCGACCGGCACCAGCTCGCCGAGTCTCCGGTCAGCCTGCGCCGGGTGGCGACCCTGTTCAAGGGCAACCTGTGGCCCACCCTCGCGGTCTGCGCGATCATCGGGGTCTCCGCGCTGATCGCGCTCGCCCAGCCCTTCCTGCTGCGGGCGGTGATCGACGACGCACTGCCGAACGGCGACACCGTCCTGCTCGCCTGGCTCGTCATCGGCATGGTCGGGGTCGCCGTCCTGACCGGGATCCTCGGGGTCTGGCAGACCTGGCTGGCCACCGCCGTCGGCCAGCGCGTGATGCACGGCCTGCGGACCAGGGTGTTCACCCACCTGCAACGCCAGTCGATAGCGTTCTTCAAGCGGACCCGCTCCGGCGAGATCCAGGCCCGCATCCTGCAGGACGTCGCGGGGCTCCAGTCGGTGGTCACCACGACCGCGACCTCGATAGCGTCCAACCTCACCACCGCCATCGCCACCGCCGCCGCGATGGTGGCGTTGAGCTGGCAACTGTCGCTGCTCAGCCTGATCGTGCTGCCGCCGGCGATCCTGACCACCCGGCGGGTCGCGCTGGTGCGCCGCGACATCACCACCTCCCGGCAGCGGGCACTGGCCGACCTGCACTCCCAGGTCGAGGAGACGCTGTCGGTCAACGGCGCGATGCTCGCCAAGACGCTGGGTACCACGGGTCGCGCCGAGCAGGATTTCACTGCCACCTCCGAGTCGCTGATCGACCTCGAGATCCGCTCGTCCCTGGCCGGCCGCTGGCGGATGGCGACGATGCAGATCGTGTTCGCGATCATTCCGGCGTTGCTCTACCTGATCGCCGGCTTCCCGCAGCTGTCCGGCGGCATCACCATCGGGACGTTGATCGCCTTCTCGACGCTCCAGGTGTCGATCTTCCGCCCGATCATGGGGTTGCTGAACGTCGGGGCCCAGTGGATCACGTCGATGGCGCTGCTGAGCCGGGTGTTCGGGTACCTCGACCTGCCGGTGGAGGTGCCCGACCCCGTCCGGCCGGTGCGGTTGCCGCGCGGGACGGTACGCGGCGAGCTGCGGCTCGAGGGGGTCAGCTACCGCTTCCCCGACGGTGACCGGCTCGCACTGGCAGACATCGACCTGGTGATCGCCCCCGGTACGGCGGTCGCGGTGGTGGGCGAGACGGGATCGGGCAAGTCGACGCTCGCGTCCCTGCTGGTACGGCTGGCCGACCCCACGACGGGCCGCATCCTGCTGGACGGGATCGACCTGCGTGAGCTCGACCCGTCCGACCGGGCGGCGGCGATCGGGACGGTCACCCAGGAGACCTACCTGCGGCACGCCTCGATCGCCGACAACCTGCGACTGGCCAGCCCGTCGGCCACCGACGCCGAGCTGTGGCAGGTGCTGGCCGCGGCCCAGGTGGACGACGTGGTGCGGGCGCTGCCCGGCGGACTGGACACCGTCGTGGGTGCCCGCGGCCACAGGTTCTCCGGCGGTGAGCGGCAGCGCCTGGCGATCGCGCGGACGCTGCTGGCGAACCCGCCCGTGCTGATCCTGGACGAGGCCACCTCCGCCCTGGACAACGACACCGAGCGTGACCTGCAGGAGGCCATCGACACCCTGATGGCGGGCCGCACGACGGTGACGATCGCGCACCGGTTGTCGACCATCCGCGAGTCGGACGAGATCATCGTGCTCGACCAGGGGCGCATCCTCGAGCGCGGCAGCCACGACGAACTGGTCGCGCTGGGCGGCCGCTACGCGGCCCTCGCCCGGTGAGCCGGCCCGGTCACGCAGCAACGGGGGAGGCCCGCTGGCTAGGGTGACCCCATGCTGACTGTGGCCGGGGAGGTCGCTGACCTGGCGCAGGCGAGGGGTCACTGGCTGCGCCGCGGGCTGATCGCCTGGCCCGCCGACGACCTCCCGGCGGGCACCGACCCGCGACAGCTGGACTGGCTGCTGCACTGGTCGATAGCCGAGCCGATAGACCCCCGCGAGCCCGCCCCAGTGCCGTGGGGGGTGGCCGTGCTGACCCCCGACCCGGACGGCCTGCCGCCGCAGGTAGCCGCCACCGTGCCGCACCTGGCCGGCCACCTGGCCCTGCGGGTGCCCGACTCCGTCCCGGTCGCCGACGCCTTGTGCGGCCAGCTCGTGGTCAGCGCGCACCACCCCTCCGGGGCGTTGGTCAGGGCCGGGTCGCTCCAGGTCCCCGGCGTGCTGGACGAGGTCTACGCCGCCGCCGCGGACGCAGTGCTGGGCGCGGAATGGCACGACGGCGTCCCGACGCTGCGGGTGTGGGCGCCGACCGCCCAGCGGGTCCGGCTGCTGCGCTGGGCGCCCGGCGACGACCTCCACTCCCGGGGCCGCGTCCACCCGATGCAGCGCAACCAGGACGGGACCTGGCAGGTGACCGGTGAGCCGGCCTGGGCCGGCGACCGGTACCGCTACGAGGTGACGGTGTTCACACCCCACCACGGACGGGTGGTGTCCAACCACGTGACCGACCCTTACTCGGTGGCGCTCACCGTCAACTCGACCCACTCGGTCCTGATCGACCCCGCCGACCCCGGCCTGGCTCCCAAGGCCTGGCTCGCCACCGCCGGCCCGCCGTTGCGGCACCCGGTCGACCAGGTGATCTACGAGCTCCACGTGCGCGACTTTTCGGTCGCCGACCAGACCGTGCCCGGACCGCTGCGCGGCAGCTTCCTCGCCTTCGAAGCCGACTCGGCAGGGATGGCGCACCTTCGCCGGCTCGCGGCGGCCGGGCTCACCTCGGTGCAGCTGCTACCGGTGTTCGACAACGCCGCGGTTGACGAGCGGTCCCGTCCGGCCAGCGCGCTGGACGTTGACCGGCTGCGGGCGCTGCCGCCCGACTCGCCGTGGCAGCAGGCGCAGGTGGCGGCGAACTCGGAGAGCTACAACTGGGGCTACGAGCCGTGGCACTTCTTCGCCCCGGAGGGCTCCTACGCCTCCACCCTGGCCGCCGCCGACGGGTCGGGACGGGTGGTCGAGTTCCGCAGCCTGGTCGCCGCGCTGCACGCCGGCGGGCTGCGGGTGGTGCTCGACATGGTGTTCAACCACACCGCCAGCGCCGGCCAGGACACCAAGTCGGTGCTCGACCGGCTGGTCCCGGGGTACTACCACCGGCTCACCCCCTGCGGTGAGGTGGAGACGTCGACGTGCTGTCCCAACGTCGCCACCGAACACCTGATGGCGCAGAAGCTGATGGTGGACGCCTGCGTGTACTGGGCGCGTCACTACCGGGTCGACGGCTACCGGTTCGACCTGATGGGCCACCACTCAAGGGACAACCTGCTCGCGGTCCGGGCCGCGCTCGACGCCCTGACGCTGGAGCGCGACGGGGTGGACGGGGCTGCGGTCACCCTCTACGGCGAGGGCTGGAACTTCGGCGAGGTGGCCAACAACTCACGCTTCGTGCAGGCCAGCCAGGGCCAGCTCGGCGGCACGTCGATAGCCACCTTCTCCGACCGGCTGCGCGACGCCGTCCGCGGCGGCGGCGCCTTCGACGATCCGCGGACGCAGGGCTTCGGCACTGGCCTGGCGGCGTCCGGGCGGGACCCGCGGCTCGCCGGCCTGACCGACCTGGTCCAGCTCGGCCTGGCCGGCACGCTGCGCAGCTACAGGTTCCGTTCGGCGGCGACCGGGCAATGGGTGCGCGGCGACCAGCTCGGCTACCAGGGGACATGGGCCGGCTACGCCGACCAGCCCGACGAGGTGATCAGCTATGTGGACGCCCACGACAACGAGACGCTGTTCGACGCGCTGATCCTCAAGCTGCCCCGCGAGACCCCGATGGCCGACCGGGTTCGGCTCAACGCGCTGTGCCTGGCCTGCGCAACGCTGGGGCAATCGCCGGTGATGTGGCATGCCGGCACCGACATGCTGCGCTCCAAGAGCCTGGACCGGAACTCCTACCTGTCGGGGGACTGGTTCAACCAGCTGGACTTCTCGCTGACCGACAACGGGTTCGGCGCCGGCCTGCCGCCCGAGGACGACAACGGCCCGCTGTGGCCGATCCTGGCGCCGCTGCTGGCCGACGCGTCGCTGAAGCCCGCGCCGGCCGACATCAGGTTCGCCCACGAACTGGCCCTCGACCTGCTGCGGCTGCGTGCCTCCACCCCGCTGTTCCGGCTCGGCAACGCGGCCGCCATCGAGGCGTCGGTCAGCTTCCCGGTCTCGGGGACCGCGCAGGCGGTGCCCGGTGTGGTGACGATGCGGATCGCGAACCCGGTCGTCGAACCGCGCTGGTCGGCGCTCGTCGCGGTGTTCAACGCGACGCAGGCGGCAGTCCGGCAGGAGGTGCCGTTCACCGCCGACCGGTACCGGCTCCACCCGGTCCAGGCCGCCGGCGCAGACCCTGTGGTGCAGGCCGCAAGGGCCACCCCGACCGGGTTCTGGGTGCCGCCGCTGAGCGTCGCTGTGTTCGTCGAACCTGCCTGACCCGTCGGGCGGCACCGGGCGTGGATAGCGATAGGGTTGTCGGGTTCCCTCCGTGCGTGAAAGGCCGATGATGACGTCGACTAACTCCCTGTCCTGGACCGACCTCGACGGACGCGCCGTCGACACCGCCCGGGTGCTCGCCGCGGACGCTGTGGAGAAGGTCGGCAATGGGCACCCCGGCACCGCGATCTCGCTCGCCCCGGTGGCCTACCTGCTCTACCAGAAGGTGATGGCCGGCGACCCGGCTGACCCGACCTGGACCGGGCGGGACCGCTTCGTGCTGTCGGCGGGTCACTCATCGTTGACCCAGTACAACCAGCTGGTGCTGGCCGGCTACGGCCTCGAGGTGGACGACATCGCCGCGCTGCGCACCGAGGGCTCGCTCACCCCCGGCCACCCCGAGTACGGCCACACCGCGGGCGTGGAGTGCACCACCGGCCCGCTGGGCGCCGGGGTCGCCAACGCTGTCGGGTTCGCCATGGCGGCCCGCCGGGAGCGCGCCCTGCTCGACCCCACCGCCGAGCCGGGCAGCTCGGTCTTCGACCACTTCGTGTACTGCATCGCCGGTGACGGCTGCATGCAGGAGGGCGTGTCCGGCGAGGCGTCCTCGCTGGCCGGCGCGCAGAAGCTCGGCAACCTCGTCCTGATCTACGACGACAACCGGATCTCGATCGAGGGGGAGACCCAGATCGCGTTCACCGAGGACGTCGCCGCCCGCTACGAGGCGTACGGCTGGCACGTCCAGCACGTCGACTGGACCAACGGCATGACCTCCTACGAGGAGAACGTCCAGGCGCTCTACGACGCCATCGAGGCCGCCAAGGCGGTCACCGACAAGCCGTCGTTCATCAAGCTGACCACGATCATCGGCTGGCCGCTGCCCACCAAGGCCGGCCACCACTCGGTCCACGGCGCCAAGCTCGGCGCCGAGGAGGTGGCCGGGCTGAAGTCGGTGCTCGGTTTCGACCCGGACGCCAGCTTCGCCGTCGACCCGGCGGTGCTGGAACACACCCGCAGCAACGCGGCCAGCCGCGCCGCCGCGGCGAAGGCCGCCTGGCAGGGCCGGTTCGACACGTGGAAGGCCGCCAACCCCGACGGCTTCGCGCTGTACCAGCGGCTGCGCGCCCGCGAGCTGCCGGACGGCCTTGAGGCGGCGCTCCCGGTGTTCCCGGCCGGCAAGAAGTCCACCAGGGTCGCCTCCGGCGAGGTGCTGTCCGCGCTGGCCGACGTGGTCCCGGAGCTGTGGGGCGGCTCTGCCGACCTGGCCGGCTCCAACAACACGACGATGAAGGGCCAGCCGTCCTTCCTGCCGCCGGAGCAGTCCAGCCACGACTTCGTGGGCGACTACAACGGACGGACGCTGCACTTCGGGATCCGCGAGCACGCCATGGGCAATGTGCTCAACGGGATCACGCTGTCCGGTCTCACCCGGCCCTACGGCGCCACCTTCCTTGTGTTCGCCGACTACATGCGCACCCCGGTCCGGCTCGCCGCGCTGTCGAAGATCCCGACCATCTTCGTGTGGACCCACGACTCGGTCGGCGTCGGCGAGGACGGCCCCACCCACCAGCCGGTCGAGCACCTGGCGACCCTGCGCGCCATCCCGGGCCTGGACGGCGTCCGTCCGGCCGACGCCAACGAGACCGCCCAGGCGTGGGCCGCGGCGCTGCGCCAGACCGAGCGGCCCACGGCGCTGATCCTCACCCGCCAGGACGTCCCCACCATCGAGCGCGGGGACGGCGCGGCCGCCCCCGCCGGGCAGCTCGCCAAGGGCGGGTACGTGCTGCTGGACGCCTCGAGCGGGACCCCGGAGGTCGTGCTGCTGGCCACCGGTTCGGAGGTCGGGGTGGCGGTCGCCGCCCGGGAGCAGCTCGAGGCCGAGGGGATCGCCACCCGGGTCGTGTCGCTGCCCTGCCTCGAGTGGTTTGCCGAGCAGCCCGCCGAGTACCGCGCCGAGGTGATCCCGGCGTCAGCGGCCAAGGTGTCGCTGGAGGCCGGCATCGCGATGGGCTGGCGCGAGCTGGTCGGCGACGCGGGCGAGATCATCTCGATCGACCACTTCGGCGAGTCCGCCGCGGGCCCGCTGTTGCTGGCCAAGTACGGCTTCACCCCCCAGAACGTTGCCGAGCGGGCCAAGCTCGCCTTGGGCCGCCGGCGCTGACCTGACTGGGCTGTTCCCGCCGAGTTCGGCGGGAACTGTCCAGCGAAGGAGGTGTCGGTCCGCCGCCGAGGGCGGCAGGGATAGCCTCGTGCGGTGAATCCGGCCTCCTCGCGGCACCTGCGCGCCAACGCGCTGCTGCTGCTCGCGTCGGCGATCTGGGGGTTCGCTTTCGTCGCGCAGCGGGTGGGCGCCGAATCGATAGGGCCGTTCACGTTCAATGCGGTCAGGTTCGCGATGGGTGCCGCGGTGCTCGTCCCCGTGGTCTGGTTCCTCGACACCCGCCGGCGGGTGCCTCGCCCGATCCGTGCCCTCGCCACCCGCCAGGTGGTGCTGCCCGGGCTGCTCACCGGAGCCCTGCTGGCGGCGGCGGTCGGCATGCAACAGGTGGCGATGAGCCACACCACCGCCGGCAACGCCGCCTTCATCACCGGGCTCTACATGGTGTTCGTGCCGCTGGTGGTCGCCTTCCGCGGCCACCGCTCCACCTGGACCACCCTTGCCGGGATCGCACTCGCCCTGGTCGGGCTGTACTTCCTCGCCGTCGGGGAGGGGTTCAGCATCGGGTTCGGCGACGCCATCGTGCTGGCGTCCACGCTGGTGTGGACCGCGCAGATCCTGGTCATCGAGCACTACAGCCGGCGGCTCGGCGCGCTGCGGTTCGCCATCTCGCAGTTCGCCTGGTGTGCGGTGCTGAGCGTCCCCGCCGCGTTGCTGCTGGACGCGGCCCCGTTCACCGGGCTGGCCGCGGGGCTGGTCCCGCTGCTCTACGGCGGGCTGATCTCGGTAGGCATCGCGTACACCCTGCAGGTGATCGCCCAACGGGACGCGCTGGCCAGCCACGCCGCCTTGATCATGTCCGCCGAGGCGCTGTTCGGCGCGCTCGGCGGGGCGCTGCTGCTGGGGGAGAACATGGGGCCGCGGGGCTACTTCGGGGCGGCCCTGATGGCGGGCGGCATCGCCCTGGCACAGTGGCGGACGGCGCCTGCAGCGCCGGCCCCCGTGGCCGCGTCGCGGTCGGGATCGGCCTCCACGCTCACGTAGCATGGTCTGCGGCAACCTGGCCGAGAGAGGAACCCCGTGGCCACGTCCAAGACCAAGAAGCGACTTTCCACCACCGCCCGTGCATCCCTGTGGGCCGGCGGTGGCGTGTTGGCGATCCTGGTCGGCGGCTACGCGGCCGGGTTCGCGCTCGCCGGTGAGAACCTGCCCCGCAACACGGTGATCGACGGGGTTGCGGTCGGCGGGATGCCCGCACCGGCCGCCGAGGCCAAGCTGCGCGAGATGCTGGCCGACCGGGCCGCCGCGCCGCTGCGGGTGACAGCGGGGGAGTACACCCACACCACCACCGCCGCCGAGGCGGGCCTGACGGTCGACTACCCGGCCTCGGTCGCCCAGGCCCGCGGCGGCGCGAGCTACGACCCGCTGACCATCATCAACGTGCTTTTCGGTGGCCGGGAGGTTCCCGCCGTGGTCGACGTCGACCAGGCGAAGCTGGACGCCGTCGTCGCCGCCATCGCAGGGAAGGTGGACACCCCGGCGGTCGACGCCGAGGTCAGCTACGACGGCCTCAAGCCCAAGGTCGCCCCGGCAGCGGAGGGCGCCGCCGTGCAGCGCACCGAGACCGCCGCTGCGATCCGGGACGCCTTCCTGCGCTCCACCACGGTGGCGGCGGCGGTCACCGTCACAGAGCCGGCGGTCACCACCGCCGAGGCCAAGCAGTTCGTCACCAGCACCGCGGCACCCGCGGTGGCCGGCCCCATCCCGGTGCAGGTCGCCGACAAGGGGACCCTCGTCATCGAACCTGCCGACATCGCAGCCACAGTGAGCTTCCCCGCCACCGCCGGGACGCTCGCCGCCCGGTTCGACGCCGAGGCGCTCGGTGAGCGGGTTCGGGCCCGGCTGGACAAGCTGGGGCTGGACGAGCCGCGCGACGCCCGGTTCACCATCAAGCAGGGCGAGAAGCCCAAGATCGTGAAGTCCCGCGACGGCCAGAGCGTCGCCCCCGCCGCCCTGGCCGACGTCCTGGTGCCCGCGCTGTCCAGGACCGGCGATCGGACTGTCAGCGTCCCGGTCACCACCCGTCCGGCAGCCTTCACCACCGAGGACGCCAAGGCCGCCGGCGTCAAGCAGGTGACCGGCAAGTTCACCACCTACTTCCCCGGCAGCGCCTACCGGTACAACAACATCGGCAAGGCGGCCAAGCTGATCAACGGCACCTACGTCGCGCCGGGCGAGACCTTCTCCCTCAACGCGCGGCTCGGGGAGCGGACGCCCCAGGCCGGCTGGATGGCCGGCGGCGGGATCGCCAACGGCAAGATCGACCCGAACATCTACGGCGGCGGCATCTCCCAGGCCACCACGACGCTGTTCAACGCGGTCTTCTTCGCCGGCCTCGAGGACGTGTACCACAAGCCGCACTCGCTGTACTTCAGCCGCTACCCGATGGGCCGCGAGGCGACCCTCGACTGGCGCTCGGTCGACATGAAGTTCCGCAACGACAGCAAGTACGGCGTTCTGCTGCAGGCCTGGACCACCGGCCGAACCGGTACCCAGGGGTCGATCACGGTCCGGGTGTGGTCGACGAAGACGTACACGGTGAAGGCGTCCAAGCCGGTGCAGAGCAACTTCCGCGCGCCCGGCAAGAAGATCTACGACGAGTCGAAGAAGTGCGTCCCGCAGTCGGCGATGTCGGGCTTCGACGTCCGGTACAACCGGTTGTTCTACAAGGGCGACAAGCTGGTCAAGAAGGAGCCGTTCTTCTGGTCCTACAACACGCTGACCCCGGTGGTCTGCGGGAAGAAGCCGGCGGACTGATGTCCCACCTGCTCGACCGGCCCCACCACGACGGTTCGAGTCTCTACGTCGCCCCCGGCCCGTGGCGGCTCGGCCAGCGGGTGCCGATCCGGCTGTGGCTTCCGGCCGGCTACGGCGAGTCGCGGGTCTGGGTCCGCGCGCTGCGGGACGGGTCGCCGCTGCGGTTGCGCGCCCGCCTGGCCACCGAGGACGAGCACCAGCGCTGGTACGTCGCCGACCTGCCGCTGGACAACCCTGTCGTCAGGTACCGCTGGATGGTGGTCCGCGAGGGCGGCTACCAGTGGGTGACCGGACGCGGCGTCTTCGACCGGGACGTGACCGACGCCGGCGACTTCCGCATCACCGTGTACCCGACCGCCCCGGCGTGGGCGGGACGGGCGGTCGGCTACCAGATCTTCCCCGACCGGTTCGCCAGGTCGGACGCGGCCGAGGGCAGGGAGCTGCCGGAGTGGGCCGAGCCCGCCGGCTGGGACGACGAGCCGGTGGCCGGCGGCCCGGCCACCGGGAACCAGCTCTACGGAGGCGACCTCGCCGGGATCGAGCAGCACCTCGACCACCTCGCCGACCTCGGTATCGACCTCATCTACCTGACGCCGTTCTTCCCCGCCCGCAGCAGCCACCGCTACGACGCCGTGACCTTCTCGCGGGTCGACCCGCTGCTGGGTGGCGACGAGGCGCTGGCCTCGCTGACCCGGGCCGCAGGCCGGCGCGGGATACGGGTGATCGGCGACCTGACCACCAACCACACCGGCGCGACCCACGAGTGGTTCAAGAAGGCACGCAGCGACCGCAGCTCGCCGGAGGCAGGCTTCTACTACTGGTCGGAGAACAGCCCGATCGACGTCGGTGACTGGACCGACAGCCTGTCCCACCACTGGGGCGACGACCCGGTCACCAGGTCGCCGCAGGACGTCCCGGAGTACGTGTCCTGGCTCGGTGTGCCCTCGCTGCCGAAGCTGAACTGGGGGTCGCGAGAGCTGTGGGACAGGATGGTGTCCGGCTCCGGCTCGGTGGTCGGCAGGTTCATGCGCGAGCCGTTCGGCCTGGCGGGCTGGCGGATCGACGTGGCGAACATGACGGGACGCTACGCCGCCGACGACTACTACCACGAGGTGGCCCGGGCAGCCCGGCGGACAGTGGACGAGACCAACCCTGACGGCCTGCTGGTCGCCGAGCACTTCCACGACGTGAGCGGCGAGGTCCCCGGTGACGGCTGGCAGTCGGTGATGAACTACCAGGCCTTCACCAAGCCGCTGTGGTCGTGGCTGACCCGGGCCGACACCGACCTGCGGTTTTCCGAGACGCCCGCCCCGATCCCGCGGCGCTCCGGCCCGGCGGTGGTCGAGACGATGCTCGACTTCGACGTCGCGGTGCCCTGGCAGACCGCCGTGCGGCAGTGGAACATGCTGGGCTCGCACGACACCGCGCGGATCATGACGCTGACCGGTGACCGCCGGGTCACCGAGGTGGCCGCGGCCTGCCTGTTCACCTACCCCGGGATCCCGGCGCTGTTCGCCGGGGACGAGGGTGGCGCGGTGGGCCGCACCGGCGAGCACGCCAGGACCACCATGCCGTGGGACCAGATCCGGGCCGGCGGCGGCGACCGCTGGGACGGCGAGCTGTTCGGCGTGTACCGGGACCTGATCGCCCTGCGCAAGGCCACGGACGCGCTGTGCGACGGTGGCCTGCGCTGGGCGGTGGTGGCCGACGACGCGCTCGGTTACCTGCGCGAGCTGCCCGGCGAGCGGCTCCTCGTCCTGCTGGCCCGGGCGCCCTGGCCGGGGGTCGCCCTGCCCGGCTGGCTGGCCCCGGCCGGACGCGCCGAGCTGCTGTACGGCGGCCGGCTGGCGGCCGTCCCCACCCTCACCGCGACCGGCGACGCGGTCACGGTGTCCGGTGAGGGGCCGGCAGTCGGGGTGTGGCGGCTGTCCTGAGCAGCACAGGGGGACGGTTCCCCAGCACAGGGGGACGGTTCCCTGGCGCAGGCGGACGGTTCCCCGGCGCAGGCGTACGGTTCCCCGGCGCACGGGGTCAGCCAGCTCGAGTCATTCCAGTTCGGTGAACCCTCGCGCGAGCAGCGCCGCCACCTCGTCGGGATCATCGGTTCGCACCTGCATGCTGCGCGCGCCCTGCCGGGCCGCCCACCACGCCACCTCGACCAGCGGTTCCCCGGGATCTGCGGTCACCCATTCCCCGTCGATGGTCGCCACCTCCGGGGTCTCCACCAGGGCGGGGAATTCCAGGCCGTCGAGCAGGTCGGCGACCCGGATCACCAGCCGGCGGCCGCTCACCCCGGTCCGCTCCGCCATCGTGTCCAACAGGTCTGTCGGCATCCGGCGCGGATCGCGTCCGCGGGAGACCGGGACCTGGTGGCCGGCGACGATGTCGGACAGCGGCACCACGTGTTCGGCGCCGCGCCGGTCGAGCACGGTCACGGTCTGGGCGTCGGAGCCCAGGACGAACCCGACGATGTCCCGCGTCCCCCCCTCGGGCATTCGGAATCGCACCGTCACCCGTACTCCGGGACGGGTGGGGACTCGGTGCGGCGTGTCGTCCGACGGGGTATCCATGAGTTGTACAGTAGGCGACAGACCGACGTCCGAGGAGAGCCCGAAGCAATGACCTACGTGATCACCTTGCCCTGTGTGGACATCAAGGATCGCGCCTGCGTCGAGGAGTGCCCGGTCGACTGCATCTACGAGGGCAACCGGATGCTCTACATCCACCCCGACGAGTGCGTCGACTGTGGTGCCTGTGAGCCGGTCTGCCCGGTGGAAGCGATCTTCTACGAGGACGACGTCCCGGAGCAGTGGAAGGACTACACCGGGGCGAACTACGAGTTCTTCGAGGAGCTGGGCTCGCCCGGTGGCGCCTCGAAGATCGGCAAGGTGGAGAAGGACGCCACCTTCGTCGCCGCGCAGCCGCCGCGCGGCGAGGGCCACTGAACCGGCGCTCGCCGGTCTCGGCACGGCTGCCCGA
>JAEZGC010000197.1 GCA_023437345.1 Actinomycetes bacterium | reverse complement strand
CCCCCGCCCCGCGGGCCGGGGCCCCGCGGCGGGCGTCCGCATTTTCCGGCACCGGGTGACGCACCGGGCCGGCGCAATTGCCACCATGGCGGTGGCAGGAAGGACGACGTGCCAAGATTCCTGTCCTCCCGGCCGGACTCCCGGCTGATCCCGCTGCCCTGGCACATCCCGCTCGCCGAGTGGCCGACCGACCACCTGGTCGCGTTGCCGCGCGGCATCTCGCGCCACGTCGTCAGGTTCATCAAGGTGGGCAGCTCGGTCTACGCCGCCAAGGAAGTCATCGAGCACCTCGCGATCCACGAGTACCGGCTGCTCACCGAGCTGCGCCGTGCTGACACACCCGCCGTCGAGCCGCTCGCCGTGGTGACCGGACGGGTGGACGCCGACGGCCAGCCGCTCGACCCCGCCCTGATCACCCGCCACCTCGAGTTCTCCCTGCCGTACCGCGCGCTGTTCGACTTCGGAGTGCGGCCAGAGACCGTCTCGCGACTGCTCGACGCCCTCGTCGTGCTGCTGGTGCGGCTGCACCTGATCGGCTTCCTGTGGGGCGACGTGTCGCTGTCGAACGTCCTGTTCCGCCGCGACGCCGGACAGTTCGCCGCCTACCTCGTCGACGCCGAGACCGGCGAGCTGCACGACAGCCTCACCGCCGGCCAGCGCGAGCACGACCTGATCATCGCCACCACGAACATGTACGGCGAGTTCAGCGACCTTGAGGCGGGGCGGATGCTGGACCCGTCGCTCGACCCGCTCACCCTCGTCGAGTCGATCATCACGCGCTACCGCGACCTGTGGGCCGAGCTGACCGGGGTCGAGGAGTTCCCCGGCTCGGAGACGTTCCGGATCGAGAACCGGGTCCGCCGGCTGAACGCGCTCGGGTTCGACGTCGCCGAGCTGGACATCATCACGTCCACCGACGGCTCCCAGATCCAGATCCAGCCGAAGGTGGTCGACGCCGGCCACCACTCCCGGCGGTTGCTGCGGCTGACCGGGCTGGACACCGAGGAGAACCAGGCCCGTCGGCTGCTCAACGACCTCGACACCTTCCGCGCCCGCACCAACCAGGGCCACGTCGACGAGGCAGTGGTGGCCCACCAGTGGCTCACCGAGTGCTTCCAGCCCGTGGTCACCGCGATCCCCGCCGACCTGCGCGGCAAGCGGGAGGCGGCCCAGATCTTCCACGAGGTGCTCGACTACCGCTGGTACGCCTCCCAGCGGCAGAACCGTGAGGTGCCGCTCGTGGAGGCCACCTGGGGCTACATCCAGGACGTCCTGCGGGCGCTTCCCGACGAGGTGATGTCCGAGACCCCGATCAGCGCCGCAGAGGACCGGCAGCTCGCCAACCCCTACGACCCGTCGCAGGGCTTCGTCGACGACGAGGGCCCGATGCCGGTCGACCCGTGGGAGGAGGCGGCCCAGGACGCCCCGGCGAACCCCGGCTTCCTGGACATCGACGCGCTGCGCGCCCGGCGCCGCTGACCGCCGCCCCCGGGTTGCCGCGCGGCGGGGCAGGCGGCCCGATGCGACCGGCCCGGCACCGCTGCAATAAGCTCGCCCCGTGAGCCTCCAGCTGTACGACAGCGCCACCCGCGCCGTCCGACCCTTCGAACCCCTCGTCGCGGGCAAGGCGTCGATCTACTGCTGCGGGCCGACGGTGCAGTCCTCGCCGCACCTTGGCCACATCCGCAAGGAGGTCAACTTCGACGTGCTGCGGCGCTGGCTTGAGGCGTCCGGGTACGAGGTGACGATGGTCACCAACATCACCGACATCGACGACAAGATCCTGATCAAGTCGGCCGAAGCCGGCCGGGAGTGGTGGGCTCACGCCTACCTGTACGAGGCGGCCTTCCACAGCGCCTACGCCGCGCTCGGCATCCTGCCGTCCAGCTACGAACCGCGAGCCACCGGGCACATCCCCGAGATGGTCGAGCTGATCGAGGAGCTGCTGCACCGCGGGCACGCCTACGTGGCCGATGACGGCTCTGGCGACGTCTACTTCGACGTCGCGTCGTGGCCGTCCTACGGCTCGCTGTCGGGAATGAAGGTCGACGAGATGGCGGCCGCCGAGGACGCCGACCCGCGCGGCAAGCGCGACCCGCGCGACTTCGCGCTGTGGAAGGGCCACAAGCCCGGCGACCCCGACACCGCGGCGTGGCGCACCCCGTGGGGACGCGGGCGACCCGGCTGGCACCTGGAGTGCTCGGCGATGGCCGGGAAGTACCTCGGCGACACCTTCGACATCCACGGCGGCGGACTCGACCTGCGCTTCCCGCACCACGAGAACGAGCTGGCCCAGTCCAGAGCGGCCGGCCGCCCGTTCGCGCGCTACTGGCTGCACAACGCGTGGGTCACCCTCGCCGGGGAGAAGATGAGCAAGTCGCTGGGCAACACCGCAGACGTGCTGGCCGCCGTCGAGCGGTACGGGGGCCGCGCCGTCCGGCTGTACCTGGCCGGGCCCCACTACCGCTCCGCCATCGAGCTCTCGGACGCCTCCCTCGGCGAGGCTTCCGCCCAGCTCGCCAGGATCGACTCCTTCCTCGAGCGCGCCTCAGCCCTCGAGGTGGGCTGGCAGGCCTCGGTACCCCACGAGGTGCTCCCCGCCGGCTTCGTCGCGGCGATGGACGACGACCTGGGCACCCCCGGCGCGCTGGCCGTCCTGTTCGGGACGATCCGGGAGGGCAACGTCGCGCTGGACCGCGGCGACACCGAGGCCGCCGCCCGCGCCCACGCCGCCGTCCGCGCCATGCTCGGCGTGCTGGGTCTCGACCCCGCCGCGCCGGAGTGGGCCCACCACAACGCCGGAGACGACCTCAAACCGGTGGTGGACGGCCTGGTCGCGGCGCTGCTCGCCCAACGCCAGGAGGCCCGGGCACGCAAGGACTACGCCGCCGCCGACGCCATCCGCGACCAGCTGAAGGCGATCGGCCTGAAGGTCGAGGACACCCCCTCGGGTGCCCGCTGGAGCTTGGAGGACTGATGCCCGGAAACAGCCAGCGCAAGGGCGCCGTCCGCAAGAAGGGGAAGACCACCCCGGCCGGGTCGGGCGGCCGCGTCCGCCGCGGCCTGGAGGGCAAGGGCCCCACGCCGAAGGCCGAGGACCGTCCGTACCACAAGGCGTACCGCCGTCGCCGCCCCGACGAGCCCGGCAAGACCACCACCCGCTCCCGGGGCGGCAGCCGTCCCGCGAAGCCGCGCTCGGGTGGCACCGCGACCGCCGGGGCCGACTGGGTGATCGGCCGCAATGCAGTCCTCGAGGCGCTGCAGGCCGGCCTGCCGGTGCGACGCGCCTACGTCGCCGAGGGCGCCGAGCGGGACTCGCGGTTGCGCGACATCCTCGGCTTCGCCGCCGACCACGGCATCCCGCTGCTCCAGGCGACGCGCGGCGAACTCGACCGGCTGACCGGCGGCGGCGTCCACCAGGGTGTGGCGCTGCAATTGCCTGAGTACGAGTACGCCGATGCCGAGGACGTCCTTGCCGACGCGCTCGACTCCGACACCGCCGGCCTGGTGGTGGCGCTCGACTCGATCACCGATCCCCGCAACCTCGGCGCGATCATCCGCTCCGCGGCGGCGTTCGGGGCGCAGGGCGTCATCATCCCGGAGCGCCGTTCGGCGCAGCTGACCGCCGCGGCGTGGAAGACCTCCGCCGGCGCCGCCGCGCGGGTGCCGGTGGCCATGGTCACCAACCTCAACCGCACCCTCAAGCTGTATGCCGACGCCGGCTTCACAGTCGTGGGGCTGGACGGCGAGGCCGAGACCGATATCGCCGGCTTCCCGGGGATCGACGGCCCGGTGCTGCTGGTGGTCGGCTCAGAGGGCGAGGGGCTCGCCCGGCTGGTCCGCGAGAACTGCGACGTGCTGGCGTCCATCCCGATCGGGTCAGCCGTCGAGTCGCTGAACGCCTCGGTGGCCGCGGCGATCGCGCTGTACGAGATCAGCCGCTCCCGCGCCTGACCTCGCGCCAACTTCTGCCACCCACAAGGCCCAGCCGCCATATCTGTCAGCTAGCCCGGCTACGAGGCAGTTTGTGACGAGCCGGCTCAGCCGACCCGGGCTTGGCCCTCACGCCAACTTCTGCCACCCAGAGGGGCCAGCCGACATATCTGTCAGCTAGCCCGGCTACGAGGCAGTTGGTTACGAGCCGGCTCAGCCGACCCGGGCCCGACCTCGCGCCAACTTCTGCCACCCAGAGGGGTTAGCCGACATATCTGTCGGCAGCCCCGCCCCTGAAGCAGTTGTTGTCGGGCTCGCTCAGGCTTGGGCCTGATTGATCCGAACCAGGTTGCCGGACGGGTCGCGCACCGCGCCGTCCCGGACTCCCCACGGCTGGTCGGTGGGCTCCTCGACGACCTCGGCGCCGACCGCGCTCAGCTTCTCGAAGACGCCATCCAGGTCGGGAGTGCTGAAGTGCACCCCGTTCATCGCGCCCTTGGCGAGCAGGCCGGCGACGACGTCCTTGTCCTGCGGGCCGCCGTCCACGTTGTCGGTGAGGAGTATCGAGATGTCGGGCTGGGCCGGGGAACCCACGGTCACCCAGCGGGAGCCGTTGTAGGCGACGTCGTTGCGCACCTCGAGACCGAG
>JAEZGC010000171.1 GCA_023437345.1 Actinomycetes bacterium | reverse complement strand
GGCTTCGGCCGGCCCGCTCCCGGACCACCAGCCTCTTCAACCCGCCCGGCCGATGAGGTCGACGTCGACGAGGGAGGACACGGACGATGACCCGACGCCCTCGGCGCGCCGTCGGTAGGCGCCCAGGGGTCCGCACCACTCTGACCGCGGCAGCCGCCGCGGTCATCGTGCTGGGCGCGGTGTCGGCTGTCCGTCCCACGGTGGCCGCGTGGACCGACTCGGCCCACGTGGCAGTGGCTGCGTCCGCCGGCACCTGGACCACCCAGCCGCCGTCGACCCCGGCGAACAGCGTCATCGTGCCCGGATCCCCGACGACCAGCATCAGCACCATCAACTGGTCGGTGGCTCCGCAGCCCGACAGCAACCTCGGCTTCTGCGTCTCGCTGACGGTGACCGGCACGACTCCGCAGCCAACGCCGTGGGAGTTGCGGGTCGACCTCGACAAGCCGCCGTTCAACGGCGTGGAGTGGAGCCGGGTCGATTACAGCGGCAACAACCAGGTCAACCGACGCCCGGCGTCTGGGGACGCGACCACCCTCGTCGTCACCGGGATGAGCCAGCCATCGGGGCCGTGGAACGCGCAGTACAACAACGCCTTGCTCAGCTCGTCGCAGACCCTCACGGTCGGGTTGTGCGTGTCGACAGCGGGCATCCCGGACGTCGGTCAGCCGTCCTGGTACAGCACCTCTGCCAGCCGGGGCGAGTGGTCCGACACGAAGGCGTGCAAGATACTCACGGTCAAGGGCAAGGTGTCCGACCTCACCGCGAACCCGTTCTACTTCACCTGGGTCGCCACGCTCGACCTGACCGACGCCAAGCAGCGCATCCAGGGGGCCGGCAAGACGCCCGACTGGGTCGACTGGTCACCGGTGTGGCCCGATGCGAGCCGGGACACATTCACGTCGAACCCGCCCGGGAACAAGCCGGTGCCGGACAGCTATGCGCTCACCGGTGGTCGTAGGACGGCGATCCGGGGCACCAGCGAGGTCACCGTGCGCGCGTGCGTGATCGGCTACTGACCGGGATGCTGACGTGAAGCGAATCGCCCGGTCCGTGGCCAACGTGCTGCTCTGGATCGCCGCCGGAATCGGTGTCGCCTGCGGCGCGCTCTGGCTGGCCAACACCGCAGGCCTGGTACAGCCGCTCGTCGTGGTGTCGGGCTCCATGGAACCCGCGATCATGACCGGAGACCTGGTGTTCGCGACCCGCACCGACCCGGCGGAGGTGGTGGTCGGCGACGTGGTGACCCTTCCGTCCAGCGTGACCGGGAAGCTGGTGACCCACCGTGTGGTGTCCATAGCGCAGGTCGGGGACCACCACGAGATCACGATGAAGGGCGACGCCAACGAGTTCGAGGACGGCGAGGTCTACACAGTGCCGGCCGACGGCTTCGTCTGGCGGCAGGCGCTCGGGGTCCCGGGGGGCGGCAGTCTCGTGATGGCGATGGCGAGTCCGCGGGTGGCCGTCCCGCTGCTGGTGGCGCTGGTGGCGCTCATCGCACTCAGCCTGCTGCCGCCCGAGGACGAGGCGGAAACGCCTGAGCGGTCCACCTCGGACGGCCCGGCCGACCCGGTCGAACCGGTCGAGCCGGTCGAGCCGGCCACTGCTGGGGAGACCGCGCAGCCGGTGTCCTCGGACCCCGAAACCGGGTAGCCGCCCGGTCGGTCGGCGTCCGGGGGTCCGCTAAGGTGGTTCGCGCGCGGATGTAGCTCAATGGCAGAGCCCCAGCCTTCCAAGCTGGCCATGCGGGTTCGATTCCCGTCATCCGCTCTGAGGTCGGTGGGCAGGATTGCGACGCCCGGCGGCAAGGGGTGCCGTCCTACGCTGGTGCGGTGGACGCAGCGGGAGCAGCCCGACTCCTCGACATCGCACAGGAGGCCAGGGAACGCGCCCGGCGACAGGATGCGGGCGGCAACCGGCCTGTCGAGGACCGCTATCCCGAGATGGTGGAGGCGCTGGACTGGCACCTCGCCTCGGGCGACGCGAACGCCGCCTTCACCCTGGCGTCCGCCCTGGTGCCGTTCTGGATCTGGTCGGCACGGATCCCGGACGGCGACGCCTGGTTCGAACGGGCCCTTCCGGCGGCCGGCGCCACCCCTGCAATCCGGGCGAGGGCGCTGTACGACCACGGCTACCTGGTCTTCTGGTCCGGACGCTACGACCTCGCGCGGGAGCGGTTCGCCGAATCGCTGGCAGGTGCTGAGGCACTGGACGACGTCCAGCTCCAGGGCCTTGCGCTGGCCGGCCTGGCGCGGGTGGCGCTGGACACCGACCCGCACGAGGCGGTCAGGTTGTTGCGGCGGGCGCTCAAGGCCACCGCCGGGTTGCCCGACAGCGAACCCAGCCGGTCCAGCGCGCTCCACGTGCTGGGGGTGGCGTTGCAGTTGTCCGGCGAGCTGGAGCAGGCCCGGGAGGTGATCGGCACCCGGCTGGAGGCGGGAAGGGCGAGCGGCGACGAGTTCATCGTGTGGGTCGAGTCGGGAAACCTCAGCACTGTGGAGCGCAAGCTGGGCAACCTGCAGCGAGCCGAGGAATTGTCGCGAGAGGCGCTGCGGATCGTCGCGGCACGGGGCGACGAGATGCCGATCGCCTGGATCCTGAACGGGCTGGCCGCCGTCACCGCGGCCACCGGCGGCGCGGAGCGTGCCGCCGCCCTGCTCGGCCTGGCCGCTGCCACCCTTGAACGTGCCGGCGGTGAGTGGCCGCCGGACGAGCGCGAGATCTACGAGGACACCGAGGCGAGCCTTGCAGCCGTCCTGTCGCCCGAGGCGCTCGCCGCCGCCCGGGAGCGTGGCGCCGCCTTCTCCACCCCCGACGGCCTGGCGTACGCCTTCGAAGCCGTCCGGTAGCCGGGTCCACCGGGCTCAGCGTGAGTTTGTGTGGCGTGTTCGGGAGGGACACTCACCAGGAGGCGGGGTGGGTCCGAGCCGTGCGTCAGTGCGGGTAGAGCAGTTCGCCGGCGAAGAAGACCAGCCAGAACCCGGTGATCACCGCACCGAAGGCGAGCCCTACCCACGCCTGCCAGGAACGCCGGCCCGAGGCGACCGCAAGGATGCCCAGGGCGAGCGCCACCATGCCGATCGCTATGGACGCGGCGAACAGCCACCCGAACATCTCCGTGGCGCCGTTCTGTGCGGACAGGTGCGACTCCACCGATGGCACCCACAGGGCGACCATGGCGAGCGCACCGACGCCGAGCGCAGCCCGATCCAGCCAGGCCGGCGGCCCGGCGGAGCCGGGTCGTCTGGCGTAGACCACCAGCGCCACTACCGCCGCACTGGCCAGCACGATAGCGAAGATAACCCCAGCCATGGCTCCCCCTCGAGCCGTCCCGACACCTCCACGCTACGCCGGTTCGGGCGGCGGTGGGGCCTTTCGGCAAGGTCGGACGGGGGGAGACCGCCGCCCGGGGACGCCGTCACCGCCGGGGGAGGGTGGCGGCCGGCGACCCTTGTCAGCGGCGCAGGAAGGACGCGAGGAAGCCGCGGTTCGGCTCCGCCGAGCCGCGGTTCGGCTCCGTCTCGTGACCCTCGCACCACTGACCGGCGGGGACGCGGGCCTTCACCTGGTCGACGTGCTGGCCGCAGCCGCTCCAGGTGGTCTTGCCGCAGACTCGGCAGGAAACGGGAGAGCACATGGTGGGTCCTTTCAGTTCGGGAGATCGGGAGTCGGGATGTCGGAGATCGTGAGCTCATGGGGCGGGAGGGACATCGGAGGTTGGGAGGTCGGGGGATCAGGCGAGCATCAGGAACAGCTTCTCCAGCTGCTCGGTGGTGACGCCGTCGGCGGTGGTCTCGTCAGGGTCGGCCAGGCAGTCCTTCATGGCGGTTGCAATGATCGCGAAACCCGCCTTGTCGAGCGCGCTGCGTACCGCGGCCAGCTGGGTGACCACGTCGCGGCAGGACCCCCCGGCGTCGACAGCCGCGATCACGGCGTTGAGCTGGCCCGAAGCGCGACGCAGCCGGTTGAGGATCTTCCGCTGCGCCTCGGCGTCGTGGCTGGTGGTCACGTCTTCCTCCTTGGTCGCCCGGGTGGCGGGTGCTGGTCGGCTAGACATGGTGGGCCAGTTCCTGGCTGGTGAGGAGTTCGGTCGACCGCGCGCCGAGGTAGCTGCGCAACGTGAGCAGGCCGCCCGACAACGTGGCCGAGTCGAACCCGTGGGCCGCCAGCACGCGATGGGCGAGGTAGGAGCGGAAACCGGACGCGCACATCACCCGGACCGGACGGCCGGCCGCCGCCTCGCGCACCTCGTCGAGCCGCTCGCGCAGCTCGGTGTGGGCGATGTTGAGCGCACCCGGCAGGTGGCCGGTGGCGAATTCCGCGGGCCGACGGGTGTCGAGCACCAGCGCGGAGTCCAGCACGTCGTCGACCTCCCACGGGTACCACAGTCGGGTGGTGCCGCTCAGGAGGTTGTCACCAAGCAGCCCAACCATCGTGATCGCGTCCTTGGCATTGCCGTAGGGCGGCGAGTACGCCAGGTCGAGGTCGACCAGGTCGGCCACCGTCATCTGGTTGCGCAGCGCTGTGGCGAGGACGTCGATCCGCTTGTCCACCCCGTCGGTGCCCACCGCCTGCGCTCCCAGCAGCAGGCCGTCGCCGGCCCGGAAGTGCACCACCAGGTGCAGTTGCGAGGCGCCGGGGAAGTAGCCGGCGTGCTGGTTGGGGTGGAGGTGGACTGTGTGGTGGTCGATGCCCTGCGCCACGAGGGTGGCGCGGTTGGCGCCGGTCATCGCGACGGTGAGCTCGCCGATCCTGACGATGGCGGTGCCCAGCGGCGAGGGGATCGGACGGGCGGTGCCGGGGCGCAGGATGTCGTCGGCGACCAGCCGTCCGGCCCGGTTCGCAGGGCCGGCCAGGGCGACCGGACGGCGCACGCCGGTGACCGCGTCGGTGCTGACCGTCGCGTCGCCGACCGCCCAGACCCCGGCGAGGTTCGTCCGACCGTGCTCGTCGACCACTATCGCACCGCGCTCGCAGGCCACGCCGGCGGCCTCGAAGACCGCCGTGTCAGGACGCACCCCCACCGACAGGACGATCACATCGGCGGCGATCCGGGATCCGTCGGCGAGCACCACGGTGTCGGCGTCGGGGCCGGCCTCGACGGCGGTGGCGGCGATCCCGTCGGCGACAGTGACGCCGAGCCGCTTCAGTTCGCCGGTGGCAAGGACTGCGAGTTCGGGTTCCAGCGGGGGCAGGACGTGGTCGGCGAGCTCGACCACGGTCACCTCCATCCCGCGGGCGGCGAACGCCTCGGCCGCCTCGAGGCCGATGAAGCCACCTCCGAGCACAACGGCACGCCTGGCGCCGGCGCTGACCAGCCGCTCAAGGCCGGTCGCGTCGCCGACGGTGCGCAGGGTGTGGACCCGCGGCGAGTCCAGCCCGCGGATCGGGGGGCGGATCGCCTGCGCGCCGGGGGAGAGCACGAGTGCGTCGTAGCCGAGCCGCGTGACGCCATTCTCGGTGCGGACGGTCAGCGTCCGCTCCGCGGGGTCGAGGCCGATCACGTCGTGGCGGGTCCGGACGTCCAGGTCGAGGGCGGCGCGCAGGCTCTCGGGGGTCTGCAGCAGCAGGGACTGCTGTTCGGTGATCTCGCCGCCGACGTAGTAGGGCAGCCCACAGTTGGCGAACGACACGTAGTCGCCGCGATCCAGCACGGTGATCTCGGCGCTCTCGTCGAGTCGCCGGGCCCGGGCCGCGCAGCTCATCCCGCCGGCGACCCCGCCCACCACCACGATCCGCATCAGACTGCCTTGTCCGTGGCGGTCTGCCGGGCTTCGAGTTCTGCGCGCACGGCATCCATGTCGAGCGCTTCGACAGCGGCGATCAGGGAGTCGAGCGCTTCGGCGTTCAGTGCGCCGGGCTGGGCGTAGACGCCGATCCCGTCCCGGAAGATCACGAGCGTCGGGATCGACATGATCCGGAAGCCTGCCGCCAGGTCGCGCTGCGCTTCGGTGTCCACCTTGCCGAAGACCATCTCGGGGTGTTCCTCGGACGCGGCCTCGAAGACCGGCGCGAAGGCGCGGCACGGGCCGCACCACGCCGCCCAGAAGTCGAGCAGTACGATTCCCGCGGCGGCGATCGTCTCGTCGATGTTGTCGAGGGTGACCTCACGTGTAGCCATGCCTTAAATATACCCCAGGGGGTATGCAGGTCCAAACCGGGACGCGCCGGGGCCAGCCCACCATTCGCGCCCAGGTTCACCCGTTGGTGCCGAGGGCTGTTGGTGCCGAAGGCTCCCGTCCGTGCCGAGGACTCCCTTCCGGAGGGAGTCCTCAACGCCGATCGGGAGCGTTCGGCGGCGAGGGGAGCGTTCGGCGGCGAGGGGAGCGCTCAGCTCGCCACGTAATCGGCCAGGTGCCGGCCGGTCAGGGTGTGGCGGCCGGCGACCAGGTCGGCCGGCGGCCCGCTGTAGACCACCTGCCCCCCGTCGTGGCCGGCGCCCGGACCGAGGTCGATGATCCAGTCGGCGTGGGCCATCACGGCCTGGTGGTGCTCGATCACCAGCACCGACGTGCCGGAGTCGACCAGCCGGTCGAGCAGCGCCAGCAGGTGTTCGACGTCGGCAAGGTGCAGCCCGGTGGTCGGCTCGTCCAGGACGTAGATCCCGCCCTTCTCCGCCATCCGGGTCGCCAGCTTCAGGCGCTGCCGCTCCCCGCCCGACAGCGTGGTGAGCGGCTGGCCGAGGCTGATGTAGCCCAGCCCGACGTCGTCCAGCCGGACCAGGATCGCGTGGGCGGCAGGCGTCCGCGCGTCGCCTGAACCGAAGAACTCCTTGGCCTGCGCGACCGGCATGGCGAGCACGTCGGCGATGTTCTGGCCGCCGAACCGGTACTCGAGCACTTCGGCCTGGAACCGCCTGCCCTCGCAGGTCTCGCAGGTGGTCGCCACCCCGGCCAGCATCACAAGGTCGGTGTAGATGACCCCGGCGCCGTTGCAGGACGGGCAGGCGCCCTCGGAGTTGGCGCTGAACAGGGCCGGACGGACGCCGTTGGCCTTCGCGAAGGCCTTGCGGATCGGCTCCAGCAGCCCGGTGTAGGTGGCGGGGTTGCTGCGCCGCGAGCCGCGGATCGCACCCTGGTCGATCACCACCACCCCGTCGCGGCCCGCCACCGAACCGTGGATCAGCGAGCTCTTGCCCGAGCCCGCAACCCCGGTCACCGCCACCAGCACCCCCAGCGGGATGTCGACGTCCACGTCCCGAAGGTTGTTGGTCGCGGCGCCGCGCACCTCGAGCGCGCCATGTGGCTGCCGGACCGACGGCTTCAAGCGGGCGCGGTCGTCGAGGTGGCGGCCGGTCAGCGTCCCGCTGGCCCGCAGGCCCTCGACCGACCCCTCGAAGACCACCTCACCGCCGGCGGTCCCCGCGCCGGGACCCAGGTCGACGACATGGTCGGCGATCGCCACCACCTCGGGCTTGTGTTCGACCACCAGCACCGTGTTGCCCTTGTCACGCAACTGCAGCAGCAGCCGGTTCATCCGCTCGATGTCGTGGGGGTGCAGCCCGATCGTCGGCTCGTCGAAGACATAGGTGACGTCGGTCAGCGACGAGCCGAGGTGGCGGATCATCCTGGTGCGCTGCGCCTCGCCGCCCGACAGCGTGCCGGACGGCCGGTCGAGCGAGAGGTAGCCCAGCCCGATCTCGACGAACGAGTCGAGCATGTGCCGCAGCTTGGCCAGCAGCGGCGCCACCGACGGCTCGTCCAGCCCGGCGATCCAGGCGGCGAGGTCGCTGACCTGCATCCGGCAGGCGTCGGCGATGCTCAGCCCGCGGATC
>JAEZGC010000145.1 GCA_023437345.1 Actinomycetes bacterium | reverse complement strand
GGCCAGCGGGACGTGGCCGTACGTCGCAGGCTCGCCGCCGAGTCGCCCGGTGAGCCAGGCCTGTCGCGGTGCGGAGGACAGCAGGTCGTCACCGCGAACCACCTGGTCGACGCCCTGGGCAAGGTCGTCCACCACGACGGCGAAGTTGTAGGCCCACACCCCGTCGTTGCGCCGCACCACGAAGTCGTCAACGGTGCCGGCGACCTGCCCGGCCCAGGTGTCTGTGACGGTCGCGGTCACCCCGCCGGCGCGGACCCGCAGCGCCGGGGGCCGCTCCCGGGCCCGGAGCCGGCGCTGGGCGTCGGTGAGGTCACGGCAGGTACCGGGGTAGGCGCGGAAACCGTCCCCGTGCGGCGCGGACGCGGCCTCGGCGATCTCGCGCCGGGTGCAGAAGCACTCATAGAGCAGGTCGGAGATACCGGTGGCGGCCGCCTCGTAGGCAGCCAGCCGGTCGGACTGGCGCACGACCGGCGGGTCGAAGTCGATCCCGAGCGCGGCCAGGTCGGCGACCTGTCCGGCTGCCACGCCGGCTGCCGCAGCCACCCGCACCTGGTCGAGGTCCTCGATCCGCAGCACGAACCGGCGTCCGGTGCTGCGGGCCATCAGCCACGCCACCAGCGCGGTGCGCAGGTTGCCGAGGTGCAGCGCCGAGGTGGGACTCGGCGCGTACCGTCCGGCCATCCCCACCTCCTGTCCCAAGTCAACCAGACACCCGCTGCCCGATGGACGCCGGGCGCCGCCGGTCGGGCGCCGTCGCTGCTAGCCTCCACATAGTCCCAGCACCGGTGAGGAAGGCCATGGCGCAACGCAAGTCCGAGCGGATCATGAACCTCACGATCTGCCTGCTGATGGCGCGGCGGTTCGTCGACAAGGCCTACATCCGTGAGGTGATCGAGGGCTACCACGGGCTGAGCGACGTCGCCTTCGAGCGCAGCTTCGAACGGGACAAGGACGAGCTGCGCCGGATGGGCGTGCCGGTCGAGACCGGCTCGAACGACGTCCTGTTCCCCGACGAGGTCGGCTACCGGATCCGCCGGGCCGACTTCGAACTCCCACCTATCGACTTCACCCCGGTCGAGGCCGCAGTCCTCGGCCTCGCCTCGCGGGTGTGGGAGTCGGCCACCCAGGCCGACCAGGCAGTCTCCGCGATGGCCAAGCTTCGCGCCGCCGGAGTCGAACCCGATCCGGACCGGGTGGACGGGCTGACGGCTGTGGTGGGCGCGAAGGAGCCCGCCTTCGAGCCGCTGTGGCAGGCCTGCATCGACCGCCAGCCGGTCAGCTTCGAGTACCGCGGCCAGACCCGCCGGGTCGAGCCGTGGACCATGACCTACCGCCGCGGCGCGTGGTACCTGTTCGGCCACGACCGCGATCGCGGCGCGGAACGGGTGTTCAAGGTGGCCCGGGTCGGGGCCGAGGTGACCGCCCTGGGCAAGCCTGGCGGCTACCACGTGCCGCAGACCGACCCGGACGCGCTGCTGGCGAAGCTGGAGCCGTCCCCGCCGGACTCGGTGGCGGCGCTGGCGATCCGCGGCGACCGGGCCCCGGCGCTGCGCCGCCGCGGCCGGCCATCCGACCAGCCCGATGCGGCGCTGCCGCCCGGCTTCGCCGGCTACCAGGTCGACTACGCCGCGGGCGGCGACCTGGTGGGGGAGATCTGTTCCTACGGCGCGGACGTGATCGTGCTCTCGCCGCCGGCGCTGCGCGACGCCGTGGTCTCCCAGCTCACCGAGATCGGGGGTGGCCGCGATGGCGTCGAGTGAGCAGGTGAACAGGTTGCTGGCGTTGGTGCCCTACCTGCAGGCGCGCCCGGACGGCGCCAGTCTCGCCGACACCGCGGCAGCCTTCGCCGTCTCGGAGCGGCAGGTGCTCGCCGACCTTGACGTCCTGTGGTACTGCGGGCTGCCGGGCGGGCTGCCCGGCGACCTGATCGAGGTCGACCTGGAGGGCGCCAGGGGCGGCTGGATCCGGCTGTCCAATGCCGACTACCTGAGCAGGCCGCTGCGGTTCTCCCCTGACGAGGCGCTCAGCCTCGTGGTGGCCCTGCAGCTGGTGCACGACATGGCCGGGCCCGACCTGACCACGGCAGTCGACGGGGCACTGGCCAAGCTGGCGGTGGCCCACAGCGCGCTGCCTGCGCCGGTGGTGGTGTCGGTAGCCTCCGGCTCGGCCGAGGTGCGCCGGCTGCTGAACGAGGCCATCGATTCCCGCCGGGTGGTGCGACTCATCTACGACGGCCAGACCCGGGCCGAGACGACCACCCCGCTGGTGGAGCCCAAGCGGTTGTCGGTGCGCGACGGCTACGGCTACCTGGACGCCTGGAGCCTCGACCGCGACGGCTGGCGGGTGTACCGGGTGGACCGGATCGCCGCCGTCGAATTGCTCGACGACGTCGCGGCCGAGCGGGGGGAGGCGCCAGGCTTCAGTTCCGGCTGGCTGGATACCCTGCCCGACGCCGCCCAGGTGACGCTGCTGCTGGCCGATTCGGCCACCTGGATCACCGAGTACATCCCGGTGCGGTCGGCCCGGCGGACCCCCGAGGGCCTGGAGGTGACCCTGCTGGTGTCCGACCCCGCGTGGCTGCGGGCCCAGCTGCTCCGGCTGGGCGCCGGGGTGCTGCGGGTCGACCCTGCCGAGGCCGCCGAGTCCGCCAGGCAGGCGGCCAGGGAGGCGCTGGCGCACTACGCCTGAGCCGTCCTCGCCGACGACGGCCGCGGGCGCATAGAGTGGCGGCCATGGTGTGGGTGCTGGTGTTCGGCGGGATCGCCCTGGCCGGGGTCGCGATGGTGATCGGCTACGCGGTCTGGCTGGTGCACAAGGCCGCCGACCTGTTCTCCGAGCTCGAGATGCTCGGCACCCGCGCCGAGGAACTCGCCGCCGTCCTGGAACGGCTCCAGCTGCCCGCCGCGGCGGGCGGCGACCGGGACTGACCAGCGGGTAGAGTTCACCCGACAACCAACGCGGGAACAGGGAGGACCGACGATGCCGAGCCTTGGTGGTTGGGAGTGGGTGATCCTGGCGGTGGTGGCGTTGCTGCTGTTCGGCGGCACCCGGCTGGCCGGTATCGGCAAGAGCGCGGGCAAGGCGATCCGGGAGTTCAAGGAGGAGACCGCCTCGGCCCGGGCCGAGCCGCCGGCGGTGACACCGCCCGTCACGCCCAGCGAACCGACCACCTCCGAGCCCGAGCGGAAGCCGGAAACCGAAGCCTGACCATGGCGCGCCGTGCCCTGGCGTGGTTGCGTCCGCCGAAGGCTGTCCCCGGCGGGGTGATGACCCTTGCCGACCACCTGCGCGAACTGCGCTACCGGCTGATCGTCAGCGTCGCCGCGGTCGTCGCGGCAGCAGCGGTGGCGGCGATCTGGTACGAGCAGCTCTACCAGGTGCTGATGCGGCCCTACCTGCTGGCCGTCGAGATGCTGGCCCGCACCCACCCCGAGCTGGAGACCACCACGGTGATCAGCGGGGTGACCACGCCGTTCATCCTCGCGCTCAAGGTTTGCGTGGTGGCCGGCCTGGTCATCGCGAGCCCGGTGTGGGTGTACCAGATCTGGGGCTTCGTCGTCCCCGCCCTGCTGGCGAAGGAGAAGAAGTGGGCGCTGACCTTCCTCGCCGCCGCGGTCCCGCTGTTCCTGCTCGGGGTGGCACTCGGCTACTTCATCCTGCCGCAGGGAATCTCGGTGATGCTCGCGTTCACCCCTGACAGCGTGCCGATCCTCAACCTGCTCGAGGTCGACCGCTTCCTCGACCTGACCTTGCGGCTGATGGTGGTGTTCGGGCTCGGCTTCCTGATGCCCGTGGTGGTGGTCGGGCTCAACCTGGTCGGCGTCGTCCGGGCCACCCAACTGGCCAAGGCCCGCACGTACGTGATCTTCGGGACCTTCGTGTTCGGGGCGGCGGCCACCCCGTCCACCGACCCGTTCTCGATGCTCGCCCTGGCCCTGCCGATGACGGTCCTCTACCTGGTGGCCGAGACCATCGCCCGGATCCACGACCGCCGGCTGGCGGCTGCCGACCGGGTGGAGGTCGCCCCGTGACGCTGCGCAGCTACGACGGGCCCACCCTGACCCTTGTCGTCAACCCGTCGGCCGGGCGCGGCCGCGCCCGCAAGCTGCTGCCGAAGGTGACCAGCGCACTGCTCACCGGGCTGCCCGGGGCGAACCTTCGGGTGGTCCAGTCCACGTCGTTCGCCGACGCCCGGCTGCGCTGCATCGCCGCCGTGGAGGGAGCCCGTCCGCATGTCGAGGGCCACCGCAGGGACGCGCTGCTGGTGATGGGCGGCGACGGCATGATGAATCTCGGCCTGAATGCCGCCGCGGGCACCGACGTTCCGCTCGGGCTGATCCCGGCCGGCCGCGGTAACGACTTCTGCAGGGGCGCCGGGGTGCCCCGCGAGGCGATGGCCGCCGTCGACGCCGTGATCGCCGGGCAGACCCGCCGGATCGACCTGATGGAGGCCAGGGGTGACCTGGTCGATGGTGCCGAGCGGCGTTGGGTCGGGTCGATAGTGTCCACCGGCTACGACAGCCGGGTGAACCAGCGCACCAACGACCTGTCCTGGTCGCTGGGCGGCCTGAGCTACGCCTGGACGGCGCTGACCGAGCTGGCGATCTTCGAGCCGGTGCCCTACCGGATCGTGATCGACGGGGTGGAGCGCAAGCTCACCGCGATGCTGATCGCGGTGGGCAACGCCGGCTACTTCGGCGGCGGGATGTGGATCTGTCCCCGCGCCGATGTCACCGACGGCCTGCTGGACGTCACCATCGTCAACCCGGTCAGCCGGATGACCCTGCTGCGCCTGCTGCCGACCATGTTCAAGGGCACCTTCATCAAGGACCCTGCAGTCGAGCTGGTCCGCGCCCGGGAGGTGCTCGTCGACGGTGACGGATTGTGGGGAATGGCCGACGGGGAGGACCTCGGCCCCGTCCCGCTGCGGCTGCGCGCCGCACCCGCCCACGTCGCGCTCTTCACGGGACCCACGCCACCGGCCAAGTAGGTTGGGCCCGTGGCCGACGCACTCACCGACTTCCGGGCGGGCTACCCGTTCGCCCTTGACGACTACCAGGTGGCTGCCTGCGAGCACGTCGCGGCCGGCCGTGGCGTCCTTGTCGCCGCACCGACCGGGGCGGGCAAGACCGTGGTCGGCGAGTTCGCCGTCCACCTCGCCCTGCAGACCGGGCGCAAGTGCTTCTACACCACCCCCATCAAGGCCCTGAGCAACCAGAAGTACCACGACCTGGCCGCCCGCCACGGCGAGGACTCGGTCGGCCTGCTCACCGGCGACACCAGCGTGAACGGCGAGGCGCCGGTCGTGGTGATGACCACAGAGGTGCTGCGCAACATGATCTACGCCGGGTCGCGCACCCTGGACAACCTCGGCTTCGTGGTGATGGACGAGGTGCACTACCTGGCCGACCGGTTCCGCGGCCCGGTCTGGGAGGAGGTCATCATCTCGATGGCCGACTCCGTGCAGCTGGTGGCGCTGTCGGCGACGGTGAGCAACGCCGAGGAGTTCGGCGACTGGCTCGACGAGGTGCGCGGCGGCGTCGAGGTGGTGGTGAGCGAGCGGCGTCCGGTCCCGCTGTACCAGCACGTCCTGGTCGGCCGCCGGCTGCTCGACCTGTTCGCCACCGCCGAGCCGGACGGCGTGGGCCAGGTGAACCCCGAACTCGTCAGGCTGGCGAAGGAGGAGACCCGCGGGGTCCGCGACGACAGCCGCCGCCCGCGCGGACGTTCCGGCAAGGGGATGCGCAGCTCCGCCTACGGCTCGGGACGGTACGGCGGCGCCGCGGCGCACAGCCGCCAGCAGGGCAGCCGCCACCTGGTGCCGCGCCGCGACGGTGCTGTCGAGCGGCTCGAAGCGGCCGGCCTGCTGCCGGCGATCTACTTCATCTTCTCCCGGCAGGGCTGCGACACAGCGGTCGGCCAGCTGATGCAGTCGGGGCTGCGGCTGACCTCCGCCGTGGAGCGGGCAGCGCTGGACGAGATAGTCACCCGCCACGTGCAGGGCCTGAGCCAGTCCGACCTGGCGGCGCTGGACTACCCGACCTTCGCCGACGCCTTCCGCGCCGGGATCGCCGCGCACCACGCCGGCCTGCTGCCGGCGTTCAAGGAGGCGGTCGAGGAGGCCTTCGCCGCGGGACTTGTGAAGGTGGTGTTCGCCACCGAGACCCTCGCGCTGGGGATCAACATGCCCGCCAGGAGCGTGGTGCTGGAACGGCTGGTGAAGTTCAACGGCGAGAGCCACGCCGACATCACCGCGGGGGAGTACACCCAGCTGACCGGCCGGGCCGGCCGGCGCGGGATCGACGTCGAGGGTCACGCGGTGGTCTGCTGGCAGCCCGGGCTCGACCCGCGGGCGCTGGCCGGGCTGGCCTCGCGGCGCACCTACCCGTTGCGGTCGTCCTTCACTCCGACCTACAACATGGCGGTCAACCTCGTCGCCACGGTGGGCCGCGAGCGCGCCCGCGGCCTGCTCGAGCAGTCGTACGCGCAGTACCAGTCGGACCGCTCGGTGGTCGGACTGTCA
>JAEZGC010000126.1 GCA_023437345.1 Actinomycetes bacterium | reverse complement strand
CAACCCGCCGAAGTCAGGACCCATGGCGGGAGCCTAGGGGACCCGGGTCCACCCCGAACCGGTCACAACCAGCCGACCAGCGGGGCGAGCAGCGCGTAGCCCACGAACGCGGCGACATCGAGCAGGGTGTGGGCCACGACCAGTGGGCCCACCCGCTTGAACCGCAGGTACAGCCAGCCGAAGGCGAGCCCCATCACGAGGTTCCCGACGAAGCTGCCGAAGCCCTGGTAGAGGTGGTAGGTAGCCCGGATCAGCGCGCTCGACAGCACGATCACTGCCGGCTTCCAGTTCAGCGCGGCCGCCCTTGTGAAGAAGAAGCCGAGCATGACCACTTCCTCCAGCACGCCGTTCATCGCCGCGAGCCCGATCAGGACGGGGACCGTCCACCACTGTGCGGTGAGGTTCGCCGGGGCGATGTTGGTGTTGAAACCGGCCAGCCAGGCGACGTAGTAGAGCGCCAGGCCGGGGATGCCGATGGCGAGGAACAGCAAGGTGCCGCGGCCGATGTCGAAACCCGGCCGGCGCAGGTCGAAGCCGATGCTGCGGCGGTGGCCCGAGACGTGCAGCAGGTAGACCGCCAGCAGCGCCGGCACCACAGGGAAGACGATGCCGGCGAGCTGGTAGGCGAGGTCGAGCCACGGCCGGTCCGGGGTGATCGACGGGTTCATGGTCGTGGTCTGCTCGTTGAGCGGCACCTCGTAGGTGAGCTTGTTCACCAGGGACAGGATCGAGTAGACCGCCGACTGCCCCAGCGAGACGCCGAGCACCAGCAGGATCTCCAGCCCCGGCCGCTGGCGCGACTCCCCCACCGCGTCGGCCCGCAACGGCTCCCCCTGCTGGGGAGCCGGTTCCAGCGCCGGCGGTGCGGCGTCCTCGCGTCCGGTCACCGCGGGTCCGGCTGCGGCAGGCGGGTGTGGGCGCGGGCGAACTCCAGCGCGTCGGCCAGCTGCTGGAGCCGCTGGCTCGCCAGTTCGGCGTTGTTGGTCTTCACCTCGAGCGCTATCTGCCCGGGGTAGCGGCGCCGGGCCAGTTCGGCGAGCACCTCGTCGGCGCGCTGGTTTCCTGCACCGGGCAGCAGGTGAAGGTCGGAGACCCCGTTCAGCCCGTCGGTGAGGTGGACGTGCGCCAGCCGGTCGCCCCACGCCTCGATGATGTCCAGCGACTGCTGGCGGGCGGTGGCGGCGTGCGACATATCGAGGGTGAGGTGGTCGAGGTCGAGTTCGGACGGATCCCAGCTCGGCGCGTACGCCCGCACCTCGGCACCGCGCGGACCGCGCCAGGGGAACATGTTCTCGACCGCGAAGACCACCCCGGTGGTGTGGTGAAGCTGCCGGATCCCTGCGGTGAACGCTGCTGCGTAGCTGCGCTGCCAGCGGAACGGCGGATGGACCACGACCACCGACGCGCCGAGCCGGGCGGCGGCCTCCGCCGAGCGTTCCAGCTTGTCCCACGGGTCCGGGCCCCAGGTGCGCTGGGTGAGGAGCAGGGTGGGGGCGTGGATCGACCCGATCGGGATCTCGTAGTAGTCACGCAGCCTCTGCAGCGCGTCCACGTCGGCCGAGGTCGCGTCCATCCCCACCATCACCTCGACGGCGTCGAAGCCCAGTTCCTTGGCGACGGCGAACGCCCGGGAGCTGGACTCCGGGTAGACCGATGACGTCGACATCGAGATGAGGGGGCTCACCGGCGGTTTCGTCACGCCGACCATCGTAGGCATGCCGCCCCAGCCCTCCGGGAGGCGTCCCGTCACGGCCCGATTTCGCGCTGGGCTACCGGGGTGGCAAGAATGGGGGCCATGCATGTCGATCACGTCACTTTCGCAGTCGGTCCTGCCGGTCTGGCTGCTGAATCGCAACGGCTGGGCGACCTGCTCGGCGAGCGGTTCCGCGACGGCGGCTTCCACCCCCGCTTCGGTACCCGCAACCACATCCTGCCGCTGGCCGGCGACCGCTACATCGAGGTAGTGGAGGTGCTTGAGCACCCGGCCGCCGACAAGGCGCCGTTCGGCCAGGCCGTCCGCGCCCGTTCGGAACTGGGCGGCGGCTGGCTGGGCTGGGTGATCTCGGTTGACGACCTCACCCCCTACGAACAGCGGCTCGACCGCCAGGCGGTGCCGGGGATGCGCCACTTCCCCGACGGTCGCCGGCTGGAGTGGGAGCAGATCGGGGTGAAGGGCCTGCTGGCCGATCCGCAGCTGCCGTTCTTCATCCACTGGCTGTCCGACCACGAGGTGCAGCCCAAGGCGCTGCACGGCAACATCGAGCTGGTCGAGCTGGAGATCGCCGGCGACCGCGCGCGGGTCGAAGCCTGGCTGGGCACCCCGCTCGGCGAGGTCTTCGACGGGGTCACCTTGAACTTCACCTCGCCCAACGGTGTACCCGGCCTGAACGCCGCCGTCTTCAACACTCCGAACGGGCTCGTCCGGATCTGAGCCGGACGGGGCGGTTCGCTGCCCGCGGCAGCGGATCGGGACGGTCCGGATTCGAACGGAGAGTCGATAACTGCATCGTCGGTGGCGGCCGCTAGCGTCGTGGGCATGGCGAAGCAGACCACCACCTACCGCTGTTCGGAGTGCGGCTGGAGCACAGTGCGCTGGGTAGGCCGGTGCGGGGAGTGCCAGGCCTGGGGCAGCGTGGCCGAGGTCGGCGCCCCGTCGGCCAGCGTCACGGCCGCGGTTCCCGTCCGCAGCGCCGTCCCGATAGCGCAGGTCGACGCGACAGCCACCGCCGGCATCCCGACCGGGATCGGCGAGCTCGACCGGGTGCTCGGCACCGGCCTCACCCCCGGCGCCGTGGTGCTGCTGGCCGGTGAGCCAGGGGTTGGCAAGTCGACCCTGCTGCTCGAGGTCGCCGCCCGCTGGGCCGGCGCCGGTCGTCCCACCCTCTACGTGACCGCAGAGGAGTCCGCCGCCCAGGTCCGGCAGCGGGCCGAGCGCACCGGGTCGGTGACCGACGGCCTCTACCTTGCTGCCGAGTCCGACCTGGCCACCGTGCTCGGCCACATCGAGCAGTTACGCCCCCAGCTGCTGGTGCTCGACTCGGTGCAGACGGTCTCCCTGCCGAGCGTCGACGGAGTCCCGGGCGGGGTCACCCAGGTGCGCGAGGTCACCGGCGCCCTGGTGCGGGTCGCCAAGCAGCTGGCGATGCCGGTGGTGCTGATCGGTCACGTCACCAAGGACGGCGCCGTCGCCGGCCCGCGCACCCTCGAGCACCTGGTCGACGTCGTGCTCTCGTTCGAGGGCGACCGGCACGGCGGGTTCCGGATGATCCGGGCCTCGAAGAACCGGTACGGCCCGGCGGATGAGGTCGGCTGCTTCGAGATGGACGCCGGCGGCATCCGCGAGGTCACCGACCCGTCCGGGCTGTTCGTCTCCCGGCACGCCGAACCGGTGGCCGGCACCTGCCTGGGGGTCTCCCTGGAAGGCCGCCGCCCGATGCTCACCGAGGTGCAGGCGCTGGTGGTGCCGAGCCATGCCCCCGCCCCGCGCCGGGTCACCAACGGGATCGACGGGCCGCGGGTGGCGATGCTGCTGGCCGTGCTGCAGCGCAAGGCAGGCCTGAAGCTGCACACCCGCGAGGTGTACGTCTCCACAGTCGGGGGAGCCCGGGTGAGCGACCCGGCCACCGACCTTGCCGCCGCGGTGGCCATCGCCTCGGCCTGCGTGGAGCGGGCGTTCGACCGTCCGATCATCGCGCTCGGCGAGGTGGGGCTCTCAGGCGAGCTGCGGCGGGTGCCGGGCACGGAGCGCAGGCTGGCCGAGGCGGCCCGGCTCGGTTTCGAGCTCGCCCTGGTGCCGGCCGGCAGCCGGGTGTCGATAGCCGGCATGCGGGTCGTCGAGGCGGCGACCCTCGCCGACGCGCTCGGCCTGCTCCACCTGCGCCGCGAGGTCCAGCAGACCACGACCCGGCTCGATCCTGCCCACCGCCACCTCGCTGTCGTCGAGTAGCTGCACCGCTGTCACCGGCGCCGCGGGCGCGTAGGCTGGCGGCCACATCCGACGGAGGCAGACCATGGACCGACCGACCCGCCAGCGCCTGCGCAGCCAGCTCGCCCTGGTCAGCCCCGGCACCGATCTGCGCGACGGGCTCGACCGGATCGTGAGCGGACGAACCGGGGCGCTGATCGTGCTCGGCCGCACCGACGCGGTGTCCGCCCTCGTCACCGGGGGCTTCCCGGTGGACGTGCCGCTCACCGCCACCGCGCTGCGCGAACTAGCCAAGATGGACGGCGCCATCCTGCTCGACTCCGACCTCACCCGGATCGTGCACGCCGGCGCCCACCTGATGCCCGACGCGACAGTGCCGACCGCCGAGACCGGCACCCGGCACCGGACCGCCGACCGGGTCGCCCGCCAGACCGGGGTGGCGGTCGTCACCGTCTCGGCGTCGATGGCCTCCATAGCGCTCTTCCTCGACGGCCACCGCCACCCGCTGCAACGTCCCGAACAGCTGCTCACCAGGGCCAACCAGGCGCTGGCCACCCTGTCGCGCTACCGCGACCGGCTCACCGAGGCCGCCAGCCGGCTCACCTCGCTCGAGGTCCAGGACGCGGTCACCGTCGAGGACGTCGCGGTGGTCGCCCGCCGGGTCGAGCTGTGCCGCCGGCTGTCGGAGGAGATCTCCGACATCCTCGTCGAACTGGGCACCGACGGACGGCTGGTCGAGCTGCAGCTGCAGGAGCTGATGGCCGGGGTCGCCGAGACCGGCGACGCGCTGGCCCGCGACTACGGCACCGGCGAGGGGCTACTGCAGCTTGACGAGCTCGCCGACCTGCCCAGCGACGACCTGCTCGACGCCGCCCTGGTGGCGCGGCGGATCCACCTGGTGCCCGGCACCCTTGACGCCAGGCTGCCGGCCCGCGGCCACCGCCAGCTCGCCCAGATCGGCAGGCTGCCGTCCGGGGTCGCCGACCGGCTGGTGGCTCACTTCGGCTCGCTGCAATCGCTGCTGGGGGCGTCCACCACCGACCTGATGAGCGTCGACGGGGTCGACTACGCGGTGGTGCGGCTGCTCCGAGACGGCCTGACCCGACTCACCGAGACGTCCTACACAGAGCGATTCGACCTGTCGGGCTGAGCCGGCCGGTCGGGTGCCTCGCGGTCAGCGGACCAGTTGCATGACCTGCTTGGCGGTGGCCTTCTCGAGCAGGACGGCGCTGGCCACGTAGGTGCCCGGCTTGAGGGTGCCCTTGACCACCTTGCAGCCCGCCGCCGAGCGCCGCAGCGGCCAGTCGACGGTGAACTCGTGGGCGGTCTCCGGCTTGATGGTCAGCTTCTTGGCCGGCAGCCACTTGGCGCAGTCGGCGGTGCTCCAGATCCGGTCGTCGCCCGACCGCACGGTGAGCGAGTAGGTCTCCGGCGAGACGGTGAGGATGCAGTCCTGGGTGCCGCCGTTGATCACCGACAGAGTGAACGCCTGCTTGGTACTCACCTTGACCCGCTGGAACCCGGCCACGGTCAGCCGCATCGCTGTCGGGTCGCACGCGACCGGGCCGGCCGGAGTGGTCGGGGTCGGCGAGGTCGACGGCTGCGGGGAGGTGCTGGGAGCGGGCGCCGACGGGCTCGTCCCGGCGGGGGCGGCGGCCACACCCGAGGGCCGCGGCCACGCCAGCCAGACCAGGCCGAACACCAGCGCGAGGGCGACGAACAGCACCAGGGCCCGGCGGACCCAGTAGACCCGCGGCTCTTCCGGACCCACCGGATTGAGCAGAGATCCCATGCACGGCAGGCTAACGCCGCGCCGGGCGCAGCGAGGGACCCACGCCGGGCAGCTGCGGGATGGACCGCCTAGGGTGGCGGGGTGGACCGCCCCGCTGTCGTCGGTGAGGTGCTCGCGTGGTACGCCGCGCACGCCCGCGACCTGCCCTGGCGCGCTGCGGGCACCAGCCCGTGGGGCGTCATGGTGAGCGAGTTCATGCTGCAGCAGACGCCGGTGGCGCGGGTGACCGGGCCGTGGCGGGAGTGGCTGGCCCGCTGGCCGACCCCGGCCGCTCTGGCCGCTGACGAGCCGGGCGAGGCGGTCCGAGCCTGGGGCCGGCTGGGC
>JAEZGC010000303.1 GCA_023437345.1 Actinomycetes bacterium | reverse complement strand
AGCCGGTGCGCTCGCCGCCGCGACCACGGCCGCCACCATCGCCGCCACGGTCACCGTGGTGCGCAGCGACGGGCACCGGCTCGGGCCCCTGGTGACGCCCGCGCTGCTGGCGACATCGCTGGGCGCCGTGGGAGGAGTGCTGCTCGGGCTGGCAAGGGCCGGTCGCCGGGCTGAGATGGACGCCGATCTGAGGAGAAACCATGAGTGAGGGCCGGACCGCTGTCGACTGGCGCGCCGTTGGTGTGTTCTACGGGATAGCCCTGGGCGGGGCGGTGGCCGTCGCGCTGGCGATCTGGGGCCTGCAGGTCGCGCTCGGGGAGGCCGCCGGGCCACTCGCGCTCGCGATGACAGCGCTGCTGTACATGCCGCTGCCGCTGGTGGCGGGGCTGGTCACCGAGCGGGTGGCGCGCCGCCCCATGCTGCTCGTGGCCGAGTGGCGGGCACTGCGCGCCGGGTTCTGGCGCAGCTACGGACGCAACGCGCTGGTCACCGTCGTCGTGATGGCCGCAATTCTTGTCGTCGCGCTCCTGGTGGCGTGGCTGGCAGGGGTGGCCGGCGTGCCCGGGGCGGGGCGGCTGGTGGCCGGTCAGGCCGAGTTCGTCGAGAACCTGATGCGGCTCAACCCGGCCATCACCGCGGCGGTAGTTCCCCCGCTCGGGCTGCTGGTCGCCCTCACCCTGGTCCAGGGCACCGTCGCAGGGTTGACGATCAACGGCCTGTTCGCCTTCGGGGAGGAGTACGGCTGGCGGGGCGTGCTCGCCGACGAGTTGCGTCCGCTGGGGCGGGCCCGCGCCAACCTGCTGACCGGTGTGCTGTGGGGCCTGTGGCACGCACCGATCATCGTGCTCGGGCACAACTACGGGCCGGAGTGGGGCTGGGGGATCCTCGTCATGGTGACCTGGACGGTCCCGTTCTCGTTCGTCCTGGCGTGGAGCCGGGAACTGACAGGTTCGGTGCTCGCCCCGGCGATGCTGCACGGCGCGTTCAACGGTGTGGCGGGCCTGTTCGCCTTCCTCATCGTCGACGGCAACCGGCTGGTCGGGCTGCCGGTGGGGCTGCTGATGGGCCTCACCCTCGCCGTGGTGACCGCTGTCGTGTGGTGGCTCCCGGCCCGGCGCCGGCCGCCGGTCAGGATGCCGCGAGGCAGCGAACCAGCCCGCGTGCAGTGACACCGACACCGGTACCGGGCGGCGGTTGCCGCCGCCCGGCACCTGGCTCCCCCCTCAGCGCTTCAACACCCCGGCCCTGGCCGGCTTGCCCTTGGTGATCTTGACTATCGTGCCCGGCACCGGGGGCAGGCTCGGGTCGAGGTTGATGGTGGTGCCCGCCCACAGCGCGCCGCCCGGGCCGGACTCAAGGGCCACCACGTTGTGCAGGTTCAGGAACGGCTTGACCTTGCCCCGGCGGACCACCGAGATCCTGCCCGCGAAGTACTCGGCGACGTAGATCTCGCCCTTGCGTCCGACAGCAAGGTTCGTGGCGCCGGCGAAGCCCTTGGCGATCAGCCGCACCTTGCCGTTGTGCGGATTGACCCGCCACAGCGCACCCCTGGCGCCGAGGGCGATGGTCTCCGGACCGCCCGGCAGCGTGGTGACGTACAGGTAGCCGTCCTTGCCGATCTCGACGTCAGTCGGGACCGCCTCGAACCTGAAGGTCACGCCGACGACGCAGTCTGGCAACTCGAGGGCAGCCGCCGCTTCCGCGGTGATCACGTAGGGCTGCGGCGGCAGGGTCGCGAGGGTGCGGATCCTGCCGCGGTTGTCGATCTTCAGGATGCCGTTGGAGCCGGCGTCGGCGACCAGCCAGGACGTGCCGTACGCGGTGACCGAGTAGGCGTGGGAGTCGACCAGCCCCTGGTACTGCGGCCCGAGGGCGTCCAGCACACAGGCGTCGTTCGAGACCGGGCCGTAGGTGTACTTCGCGTCCGGGTTCCGCTTCGTCTCGTAGGCGAGGGTGTCGACGAACCGCGTCATGCCGCGCGGTCCCGCGATCCGCAGGCCGCTCATCGTGATGCCGGCCGGCGGGCCTCCCTCGGTGACCGTGTAGGCGCGGTACTTGCCGTTTCTCGAGTGGGCGACCCCGGCGGTGCCCGGGGCGTCGGTGACTACCGGTGCCAGTGAGCCGTCGGCCTTGAGGCGCCCGACCTGGCCGGCGAACCCGTCGGCGACGTAGACCTTGCCGCGGAACAGGTCGAGGTTGAACGGTGCGACCACGGCGGTGGACAGCACCACCGGGGTCGGTTCGGGGGTGACTGCCGACGCGAGGCCGGGCGTCACCAGGAGCGCGCTGGCGCTGACCAGGATGGCTGCAGTGCGAACTACACGGCGCATGGACTTCCCCCACATCTTCCGACTTCGGGTGGCCACGGCTGGTGGCCGGTGCGAACGCGACGACCGCCGGTGGGCGGGCCGCGCCCTTGAGGACTCCACGGGGGCCGCGCGACGGCCCGGTCCATCTTGGACCTGTCCCGACTACCCAGTCAACGGTTGTGTCCCCCTTGCGGGGGACGCGTGGTGGGTGGTGTATCAGCCACGTGTCGGCCTGCCTCCTTCCCACAGGACGGCCCCAGCCCAGTGGCCGGGCGCCCGGACCCACCCCGTCCTCACCCACAGAAGGGGAGACTGATGACATCCACCGGCACCGCCGCGCTGACGATCCGCGCCCACCACACAGACGACCTGTGCGTCGTCGCGCCCGCTCCCGAGGTCAAGGAGAAGCTCGTCGAGCAGTTCGAGAGGCTGCGGGGCCGCGCCAGCGCGCTGGTCGGGCGCAACATCTCGCTCACCGGCCCGGACCACGTCGGCCTCAACGACGGCCTGATCTTCCCCGGCACCTACTACCCGGTGGGCACCACCGCGGCGGTGGCCCAGCGGGCGGCGCTGGAGCGCGCCCCGCTCAGCGGGGTGGTCCGGGTGGCCGTCGTCCTGGTCGACTTCAGCGACAAGGAGATGGCCGCCGGGTCTGCTGACCGCTTCGAGGAGCTCTTCTTCTCAACCGGTGTGCTGGCCCACGGGAGCGTCAAGGAGTACTTCGCCGACGTCTCCGGCGGCCAGATCGACATCCAGGGCGAGGTGATCGGCCCCTATCGGTTGCCGCAGACCATGGCGGGCTACGCCGGCGCCGACAACGGCATCCAGGCCGCCACCCCGAACGCCCGGACGATGGCCAACGACGCACTGACCGCTGCCGACCCGCACCTCGACCTCGGTCCGTACGACAACGACGGCAACGGCTACGTCGACGCCTTCATCGTGGTCCACGCCGGACGGGGCGCGGAGGAGACCGGCGCCGCCGCCGACATCTGGTCGCACAAGTGGGTGCTGCCGGCCGAGCGCGCGGTGGACGGCACGAAGGTCTTCGCCTACCTGACCATCCCCGAGGACGCCAAACTGGGCGTCTCCGCCCACGAACTCGGCCACCTGCTGTTCGGCTGGCCCGACCTCTACGACACCGACAACACCTCCGAGGGCGTCGGGAACTGGTGCCTGATGGGCTCGGGCTCCTGGGGCCTGGGCGGTGACCGGCCGGTGCACCCGTCAGCCTGGTGCAAGTCCACGCAGGGCTGGATCAACGTGATCACGCAGACCGCGAACGCCGATGTCACGATCACCGACGTCAAGACCGGCCGCAACGCCTACCGGCTGTGGAAGGACGGCGCCGGCGGCAACGAGTACTTCCTCGTCGAGAACCGGCAGCAGTCCGGTTACGACGCCTCCCTGCCCGGCCAGGGCCTGCTGATCTGGCACATCGACGAGGCGATAGCCACCAACAAGAACGAGGCGCACTACAAGGTTGCGGTGATGCAGGCCGACGGCGTCCGCGACCTGGAGAACAACGCCAACCGTGGCGACGGCGGCGACCCGTTCCCCGGTACGGCGGGGAACACGTCGTTCACCAACTCGTCCACCCCGAACAGCCAGTCCTACGCCGGCTCCACCACGTACGTGTCAGTCACCGGGATCCCGGCGTCGGCGCCGTCCATGACCGTGCACGTCACCGTCAAGCAGGCTGTGGTCAAGCCGCCGAAGGACGTCCTGAAGGACCACAAGGAGATCTTCAAGGAGCTCGTCAAGGAGCGGCCCAAGGAGTTCAAGGACGCCAAGGACGGCCGCAAGGACATCAAGGAGGGCTTCAAGGACCTCAAGGACGGCCGCAAGGAGATCAAGGAGATCAAGGAGTTCGCCGAGCACAAGCTGGGCGACAACCTGCCCTTCGACCCGCGGCGGCCGTTCGGCACGCCAGGGGCAGGCAACGACCTCGACACCCGGCTGGCAGCCCTCGAAGAACAGGTGCAGACCCTGGTAGCGCTGCTGTCCGGCGGGGCGGGCCTGCCCGCTGCCGGGCCGCCGTTCATCGACACCGGGGAGCGGCCGGTCGTCGGCTATGACACCGGACAGCCGAACCTCGGCGACCTGCGGGCCCAGATGGAGGCGGGCTCGGCCGACGCCAAGCTGGCCTACGACAGCCTTCCGCCGGTCTGATCAACCATGGACCACGGACACAGCGGCGATGTCGTCGTGGTCGCCGCCCGCGGCGACGCAGCGGCGGTGGCACTGGTCACCGGGTTGCGCCGGCGCGGCCGGCGGGCCCTGCTGGTCGACGAGACCGCGGTGGTAAGCGCCCGGCTGGAGCACCGGCCCGCCAGCGGCCGTACCGACCCCGGCGGGCCCGGCACGGGGGCGCTGCCTGGCGACGTCTTGCGCTTGGCGTCCGGCTACCCGGTCGGCCCGGCCACTGGTGCGGTGGTGTGGCGGCTGGACGGCTTCCCGGTCGCCCAACTGCCACCCGAGCACCACGAGTATGCCGAGTGCGAGGGCTTCGCTGCGGGGCTGAGCTGGCTGACCGGGCTGGGGGAGGTGGCGCTGAACCGTCCCGACCCGCTCGGACTGGCCGGCGCGCGGGTGGACCTGCTGGGCCTGCACCGCCTCGCTGCGTGGTGCGGGCTGTCAGTGCCCGCCTTCGAGCTTCGGAGCAATGACGCGGCAGCCGGCCGGCCCCCTACCGCCCTCCTCACGGCGCAGTGGGAGCCGCCCGGCCTGCCGGACGCCGCAGTGCCAGTCCCGGCTGCGACCGGACCGCGGCTGCCCCGACCGGCGTTCCGGGTGGAGCCGGTGGTGCGCGAGCGTCCCGTCCTCGTGCTGGAGGACGAGGTGGTCGGGCCGGACCGCACCACAGCCGTCACCTCGGCGCCGGCGATCGCCAGGCTGGTCGCGGCCGCCGGGTTGCGCTGCGGCGAGGTTGGGCTCGGCAGGAGCCGGTCCGGGCGGCTGGTGGTGACCGGCCTGTCGCCGATCCCCAGCCTGCGGCAGCCGGGCCACCTGGCAGCCCTCACCGACTACCTCGAGCAGCGGGTCGGGGCACGGACGGCGGGGGTGGCGGCGTGATCGTCGTCATCGGCACTCCTGCGGAGGACCCGGTCGCCCGGGTGCTCGAGGCGGCGGCGGCCGCAGGGATAGACGCTGTCGTGCTCGACGAGGCCGATGCGGCGGCCTGGAACCTGCGGGTGTGGACCGCGGGCACCGTCCTGCGCGCCCGCGCGGTGGTGGCGGGGCGGGAGGTCGACCTCGAGGCGGCGACCGGGGTCTACCTGCGGCTCACCTCGCCGCGGCGCCACGGCCCGGTGCCCGACCCAATGGAACAGGCGCGGCACGCCGCCGCGGTGTCGCTGGTGGCCGCGTGGGCCGACGCGACCGGCGTCGGGGTGGCCAACCGGCCGCGTGCGATGGCCAGCAACACCTCGAAGCCGTACCAGGCCGCCCTGATCCGCAGTCTCGGGCTGTCGGTGCCGCCCACCCTGGTCACCAATCACCCCGACGCCGCGAGGGAGTTCTGGCGCGAGCACGACAGGGTGGTCTACAAGTCGGTCAGCGGCGTCCGCTCGATAGTGCACGAGCTGACCCCGCAGCGGGCCGGCACTCTCGACCGGGTCCGCCACCTGCCGACCCAGTTCCAGCGGCTGCTGGAGGGGACCAACGTCAGGGTCCACGTCGTGGGTGAGGCAGTCTTCGCCTGCCGGATCGAGGCCGAGACCATCGACTACCGGTACCGGGAGGGCGGCAGGCCGGCGACCATGGTCGCCACCGAACTGCCGCCGGAGATCGCCCGGCGATGCGTCGAGGTGGCCAGGGCGCTCGACCTGCCGCTGGCCGGGATCGACCTGTTCTGCGACCGGGAGGACCACTGGTGGTGCTTCGAGGTCAACCCGTCGCCGGCCTTCTCCTGCTTCGAGGAGCCGACCGGCCTGCCGATAGCGGCGGCGCTGGCCGGGTGGCTGGCGGCGGGAGCAGAATGACGCCATGAGCCAGGTCGTGGAGAACCGCTCGGTAGTCGTGCTGGTACCCCTGACGCCACTGGAGCCGGGGCCAGGGCCGGGGTGGTGCACCTGCCGGGTGCGGCTGGACGAGGCGGCGCCCGTCGAGGGCTACCCCAACCTGCTCGGCGTCACCGTGCCGCGGGAACTGGACGCTCTCGTCCCCGACGCTGCGGCCGACCAGGTGGTCCCCGACCAGCCGGTGACGGCGCTGGCCAGCCTCGTCGGGCCGGGCAGGTTGCGGGTGGCCGAGGTCAGTCGCGAGTGGCCGGGGGAGTGGGGTCGACCCGAAGGCTGACCCAACTCGTGGCGGTGTCCTGGTCGGAAGGCGGCGCCGCCTTGGCAGTCGCCGAATCGGCGCCGGGCTCGGCCGGGCGGACCGGGTCTCCCATCGCCGCTCGCAGCGCCTGCGCAATGGCGTTTCCGACGGCGGGGTCGTACTTGCGGGTCTCGGCCATGCAGCCATCCTAGAACGGCCCGGACAGTCCGGAACCGGTGTCCTTGCCCGATGGCAAGCACGGTTTTGGAGGCCAAGTTACGGCGGAGTAGGTTGGGGCCGGTCACGATTGAGGGGAACCCCGATGGACACCAGCAACGTCGCGGTCATGTTCGCCGCCTCCGCCGCCGTGCACGCCACCCGGCCCGCCACCCGGGTCCGGTCCGGGGACGGCTGGACGGTGCAGACCTACGCCGA
>JAEZGC010000090.1 GCA_023437345.1 Actinomycetes bacterium | reverse complement strand
ATCCTGCACAAGACCGGCCACGACCTGCCGCTCAGCCGGATCAACAACGTCGCCTACTCCCGCAGCCTGCTCGACCGGATGCTGGGCTGCGGCACCCTCGTGCTGACGACAGCCGCCGAGGCGCCGGTGGCGCTGCACGACATCCCCGACGTCGAGGACGTCCACGTGCTGATGACCGAACTGCTGTTCGGAGACGACCAGCGAGCGGTCGCCCGGCCACCGGAAGCCGCCGAGTGACCGCCGACCCGCCCGTCCGGCTCCCGCTGGGCACCCAGTTGCTGCGGTTCGTCGTCTCCGGCGGGCTGTCGGCGATCGTCGACTACGGACTGCTGCTCGGCCTGATGGCGCTCGGCCTTGCGCCCAACCTGGCCAAGGCGCTGTCCTTCGTGGCGGGCACCACCACCGCCTACCTGATCAACCGCCGGTGGACCTTCCAGGCCGGGCCGAGCAGGCGCCGGTTCGCCGCCGTGGTCGCGCTCAACGGCCTCACCTTCGCGGTGCAAGTGGGCCTGTTCGCTCTGGTGTACCCGTGGGTGCTCGGGCTGACTGGCAGCGTGCTGGCCGCGCAGACCGTCGGGTTCGTGGTGGCGCAGGGGGTGGCGACCACGGTGAACTTCGTGGTGCAGCGGACGCTGATCTTCAGGTAGTCGGGTCCCCCCGGCCGTGGGACGAATCTGCTGCTGGATTCGCCATTGCGGCCGGGCGCCCGCGGCGAGCGGCGGTCTGGAGGCACTTCTGTCGCCTTCTCATCGAGGCTGGGAGACGCGGGCGAACCGGCCGCCCGGCACGTGTTGCGGTCGAGCGGCGCCGCCGCGGTCTACGGTCAGCAGTGTGCCCGCCGGCGGGCACCTTGAGGACAGGATGGATTCAGATGCAGCCGATCACCCTGGCGGCCAACCAGCCCCGGCACCGGTTCTACAAGGGCGGTCGGCAGATAGCCCGGTTCCGTGGCGTGACGGCGTTCGAGGAGTTCACTCCAGAGGACTGGGTGGGCTCGACCACGGCGGTCTTCGGCGAGGCGTCTGCGGGCCTGACTGTGCTGCCGGACAACCGGGTCCTCGCAGAGGCAATCGCCGAGGATCCGCTGCAGTGGCTCGGCCCCGACCACGTTGCCCGGTGGGGCACGGACACGATGCTCCTGGTCAAGCTGCTGGACGCCGGACAGCGCCTGCCCGTCCACGCCCATCCCGACGACAGGTTCGCGGCAACCCACCTTGGCCTCGCCCACGGCAAGGCGGAAGCCTGGTACATCCTCGAGCCGGGCACGGTCCACCTTGGCCTGAAGAACGACCTCGACGCCGCCGACTTCCGTGGCCTGATCGACCGCCAGGACACCGCGGCGATGCTCGGTGCCCTGCATGCCGTCGACGTGGACGCGGGCGACACCGTGTTCGTGCCGTCCGGCACGCTCCACGCAATCGGCGAGGGCACGCTCCTGGTGGAGGTGCAGCAGCCCACCGACCTGTCGATCCTTGTCGAGTGGCAGGGGTTCGAGATCGATGGACGCAGATCGGGACATCTCGGCCTGGGGTTCGACGCAGCCATTCGGGCGATCACGCTGACCGCCATGCCATCGGCCGCGCTGCAATCAGTGGTGCGTCGCGCCCCCGGGATCGGACCGACCCTGGCCGCGACGAGCGGACAGTTCTTCAGGCTCGACCTCGCTGACGCGTCCAGCGGGGCGCAGTCGGCCGGCTTCGCGATAGCAGTGGCCCATCGCGGCCCTGCAGTGCTTCACGCCCAAGGCGGGGAGCTCGTCCGGGTCTCCGCTGGCTCGACGACCCTGATCCCGCACGCGTTCGGCGACTACACGGTGTCAGGTGCGCCGGTCCTGCTCGCCAGACCGCCAGCATGCTGACCCCGCGGGGTTGATCTCACCTAGACGTGGGCGCCAGTCGGCGCTCCGAGCCGCCGGCAGGCGTCGTCGGGGGAGGCAGAACTCACCGCCGGTGCGGCGTGGTCCCTGCCCCCCAGATCAGTGGCGCCTGTCGTCCGCGACCGCCGCGCTCAGCCGGCCACTGGCTGCCGCCACACGGAGATGTGGCTGGGACTGTCCCCGGTGAAGGGGGAGCGGTCCCAGTCCGCCCAACGCGCGACAGGTTCAAGGCCTGCGAGGCGGGCCATGAGGTCGCACTCGGCGGGCCAGGCGTAGCGGAAGTTGGTGGTTGAGTACCGGTAGGTTCCGTCGTCCTGCCGGTGGTAGTGGTGTGAGGTGCCCTGCTGGGTGGCCATGTCGTAGGTGTCGAAGCCCGAATGGGCTTCGCTGACCTCGAACGGGACTGCGGTCTGCCCGGGCGGGAGCCGCCGGATGCCGGGCACCCACAGCTCGATCACGAAGTGTCCCCCCGGTGCCAGGTGGCGGGCCGCGTTGGCAAAGCACGCCACCTGTTCGTCCTGCGTACGCAGGTTGCCGAGGGTGTTGTACACCAGGTACACGAGCGAGAAGTGACCAGGCACCCGGGTGGTGGCCATGTCACCGATAGTCACCGGGAGTTCCGCTTCGGACACCTTGTGACGCAGTTGCTCGACCATCGGCTCGGAAAGCTCGATCCCCGTCACGGGGACGCCGCGCTGGAGGAGCGGGACCGCGACGCGTCCGGTGCCGATGGCGAACTCCAGGGCGCGGCCGGCACCGGCCAGATCCGCGAGGAAGTCGACGGTCGGTCTGAGGACTTCGGGGCTGAACATGGGGGAGGCCGGGTCGTCGTAACGCCTTGCCGCATCGGAGTCCCACACATCGCTGGAGGTCATGCGCCCACAATGTAGTGTCGAGCCCTGCTCAAGGCTCGGGTCTCAACCGGCCGCTGACAACAGCGAGGGCCTCCGGTGGAACGCCCGATCACGCCGCGTGGACGATTCTGCCTCTGGATTGCGTCTCGGCGGCGGTTTCCGGTGCGGAGCCGCTTCTGGGAGCAGATCTGTCCCGGCGGCGGAGGCAATCGGGCGAGGACCGCTTCGGTAGGCCGGCCACGGGCGCGGCGAAAACACGCCTCCTGAATGCGTCGGGTTGTGACGCCGGGTCACGGGCGGCCGAACCCGCCGAACGGCTACACCAACCTCATGTCCTGCGGCTCGACCAGCACGCCACTGGCGGTCGGCAGGTCGCTCGGCATCACCTGGTACACCCGTCGGCCGCGGGCCTCCGCGAGGAAGCCGGCCGGCGTCCCGTCGACGTAGTGGACGGCGGCGCCGTCGTCGGCGGCGAACCCGCCCGGCAGGTCACCGGCAGCCACCGCGTTGGTGTAGACCGGGGCCCGGTCGGCCTCGCCGTCGAAGTGGGGGCAGAAGCTGCCCTCGACCAGCCCGAGCCCGCCCCGCCAGGCCCGCAGGTCGCCGAACGAGTCGGTGATGCAGCCGTGGTACCAGCAGCTGCCGCCGGCCGACACCCCGGCCAGCACGACCTCGCCGGCCGCAGCCCTGGCGCGGATCGCGTCCGACACCCCGTGGGCGTCCCACAGCGCCATCAGGTTGACTGTGTGACCGCCGCCGACCAGGACGATGTCGGCTTCGGCGAGCCGGGCCACCGAGCGGGCCGACCCGCCGTCCCACAGGCTCAGCACCATGGTGCGCACCCCGAGCGTGCCGTAGGCCAGCAGGAAGCGGTTGATGTACTGCGGATCGTCGGCCGAAGCGGTGGGTGCGAAGCAGACCAGGGGGGCCTGCTTGCCCGACAGCTCGAGCAGGTACCTATCGAGGTTGGTGGGTGCGCCGGACTGCGACATCGAGAATCCGCCGCCGCCCAGCGCGACGATATGCGTCGTCATGACCCCATCTTGGCAGAGTCACCGCCGTCGGGAGCGGTGCCGGCGGCGACCCGACGGACTACCGTGTCCGGATGGGTGGACTGCTCGGTTACCAGCAGTACGTCGACTGGCTGGGGGAGCGCGTGCTGTCGCTGGCCGAGGTCTGGCCGACGGGACCGGCCCGGGCTGCGGTAGTCGGGCTCGGCCAGTCACAGCTGAGCGTCGCCAGCGGCCACCGCTACCAGGGCGGCCAGGCGGTGAACCTGCGTCGGCTGGCCAGGGCCGGACTGTTCGAGGACCCGGGCGGACCGATCTGGGAGCCGGCGGCGCTCGAGGCCGGGGTGGGCTTCACCGACCTGGTTCGTCGCCCGATCGGCACCGTCTTCATGGCCGACCTGCGCCACGGCGCCCCCCTGTTGCGGGCCAGCCTCGCCGCTCACGAGCCGGAGCTCGTGGTGTCGATGAGCAAGGAGCCGGTGGTGGCGCTCTTCGACGAGGAGTATCCGCCCGGGCTGGTCCCGGTGCGGACGGCGTGGGGCGGCCAGGTCTTCCGGCTCCCGCTGGTCAACCTGCCGGCGGGACGGCTGGCGCAGGTGATGGACGAACTGCGAGACCTCCTCCAGCGCTGAGACCTTCGGGGTCGGCGGGCGAGGATCCGGCGGTGCGCTGCGTGCCCGTCACCAGGACGTCCGCCGTGACGCCGGCGCCGGCGCAGAGCAGCAGGTCGTGGAGAAGAGCACCCGCGATCGGCTGATCGGTGCCGCTCTCGAGCTGCTGGCGGGGCAGGGCAGTGGTGCGGTCACCGTCCGCGCCGTCGAGGTAGCCGCGGGCGCCGCCCACGGCTCCGTGCGGCACCACTTCGGCGACCTCGCCGGGCTGCGCACCGCGATAGTCGCAGCGCTGGTGGACGCCGAGCTGGCTCCGGCGTCCGGCCCCATAGCGAGCGACGACCCCCACCTCATCGACACCCTTGTCAGATACTGGACGGGCGAGGGCGCGCCGGTAACGGTCGCCCGCTACGAGGTGCTGCTGGACGCCACCCGTGACCCGGCGGTGCGGGAGGCGGTGACGGCGGCCCGCGACCGGTTGGTCGACCGGATCGCCGCGCTCGGCGTCGAACCCGGCGAGGCCGCGACCCTGCTCGCAATGCTCGACGGCATCGTCCTCGATGCGCTCGTGAGGGGCACCCCTGCCGACCTCACCCTCTGGCATCAGGGGCTGCGGGCTGCCGTTCGCCGGTGAGGCTGCCGCCCCTTCGGGCGAGCGCGCTGTGCGGCGTCAGACGTGGTGGAATGAGGGGGTGAAGCTGCGAACCGCAGGGGCCAGACTTGCCGCCTCCGCGGTCGTCGGGGGTGGCGTGGGGCTGGCCCTGGTGCCCGTCGTCGGGGCATGGGTGGCGGGAATCGCCGGCTGGATCGCGCTGGCCGTGGCCTTCTCGGTCTGGACGTGGCTCATCGTCGGCCGGCTGGATGCTGCGGGCACCCGGCGCCACGCCACCGTGGAGGACACCAGTCACGCCGTCAGTCGGGCCGTCCTGGTGCTGGCCTCCCTGGCGAGCCTGGTGGGGGTCGGCGTCCTGCTGTTCGCCGGGTCACGAGGCGGCGGCGCGATTCCCTGGGAAGCGATGATCGGGGTCGCCTCGGTGGTCGCGTCCTGGGTGCTGGTGCACCTGCTCTTCATGCTCCACTACGCCAAGCTCTACTACGCCGGCGAGGCGGACGCAGCCATCGACTTCAACGCCGCGGGTGAGCCCGACTACCACGACTTCGCCTACCTCGCGTTCACCATCGGGATGACCTATCAGGTCTCCGACACGGCACTGCCGGGCAGCGAGGCGCGGCGGGCCGTGCTGCGGCACGCGCTGCTTTCCTACCTGTTTGGTGCGGTCCTGCTGGCGGTCATGATCAACCTGGTCGTGCAACTGGCCTCGGGCATCCGCTAGCAGGGCGATGCACCCGCCCCCGGCCGGCCCCCCGCTACGCTGACGCCCGTGACGGCGACCATCGGCATCATCGGCGGCGGCCAGCTGGCCCGGATGATGCACGCGGCTGCGATCGGGCTCGGGCTGCGGGTCCGGCTGCTCGCCGAGGAGCCGGACGGCTC
>JAEZGC010000300.1 GCA_023437345.1 Actinomycetes bacterium | reverse complement strand
GCGCAGGCTGCTCGCCGAGGCCGACGGTCCCGACGCAGCGGCCTACCCGCGGGCCGTGGCGGCGCTGTGCGGGGTCCGGCTGCTGCTGCCCATCGCCCCCGACCCCGATGGGGACCTGGCCGCGATCCTGGTCACCGCAGGCGACGGACGCAGGGCGCTGCCGGTGTTCACCGGGCTGGACGCGCTGCAGGCCTGGCAGCCCGCCGCCCGCCCCGTCCCGTGCACCCTCGACGACGTGGCCGCGACGGCGGTCGAGGTCGGTTCGGCAGCGGTAGTGGTCGATCTGGCCGGACCCGCCACCCTGGTGATCGAGGCCGGGCTGGTCAGCGAACTGGCTGCCGGGCGGCGGCTGGTCGAGCTGGCCGACGGCGGTTTCGGCTGGCTCTCCCGCGCCACCCCCGACGCGCAGGACTGAGTCCGCCGACCCGGCCGGAACCCGCTCCTGGCGCGCCGGCAGCCGGGCAGGGCGTCAGCTGATGTGCCCCGCCGGGCACCGCCTGTTACACTGGACCGTCGGTCAGCCGAGGCTGGCCCCACGAAGTGGAGTCCTGATACTCCCACCTGGGCACTCGCCGGTGCCGGGTCGGTACCTGTGGTCGTTGCTGACCGCACCTTCAGGGTCTTCGCACGCGCGGGGGCCCTTCTCGTTTGTCCGGACCTGAACCCGTGATCCTTTGGAGGACTCATCAGCACTGAACCGCGTATCAACGATCGCATCCACGTCTCCGAGGTGCGCCTGGTCGGCCCTGCCGGCGAGCAGGTGGGCATCGTGCGGATCGAGGACGCCCTGCGGCTGGCCCGCGAGGCCGACCTCGACCTGGTCGAGGTTGCGCCGATGGCGCGTCCCCCGGTGGCCAAGCTCATGGACTACGGCAAGTTCAAGTACGAGGCTGCCCAGAAGGCGCGGGAGTCGCGCCGCAACCAGACCAACACGGTCATCAAGGAAATGAAGCTCCGGCCCAAGATCGACAGCCACGACTACGAGACCAAGAAGGGTCACGTCGTGCGCTTTCTGAAGGCCGGCGACAAGGTCAAGATCACCATCATGTTCCGCGGCCGCGAGCAGAGCCGCCCCGAACTGGGGTTCAACCTGCTCAAGAAGCTGGCCGACGACGTCGCCGAGGACGGCTACATCGAGTCCGCGCCCAAGCAGGACGGCCGCAACATGCTGATGGTGCTCTCGCCCACCCGCAAGAAGACCGAGGCACGCGTGGAGGTCGAGGCGGCCAAGGCCGCGCGCGCCGCGTCCCGGGCCGAGGCGGCAGAGGCTGAGCGCAACGAACAGGCCGAGCTGCGGGCCGCCCACCAGGCGACCCCGACGGAGAAGAAGAAGCGGGGTCCGGCCGACAACATGGACCCGGACATCGAGCTGTAACACCAGGAGAAGGAAACCCACACCATGCCCAAGATGAAGACCCACTCCGGGGCCAAGAAGCGCTTTCGCGTGACCGGCACCGGCAAGGTGATGCACCGCAAGGCCGGCAAGATGCACCTCAACGAGCACAAGCCGAGCACCCGGACCCGGCGCCTGGCCGGCGATGCAGTGGTCGCCAAGGGCGACGCCAAGAAGGCACGCCGTCTCCTCGGCAGCTACAAGGCCAACTGAGCCCCCGAACGAATCTTCAAGGAGTAGACAGTCATGGCACGCGTGAAGCGTTCGGTCAATGCGCAGAAGAAGCGCCGCGAAGTCCTCGAGCAGGCCTCGGGCTACCGCGGGCAGCGCTCGCGGCTCTACCGCAAGGCGAAGGAGCAGCTGCTCCACAGCTACACCTACAGCTACCGGGACCGTCGCGCCCGCAAGGGTGACTTCCGGGCGCTGTGGATCCAGCGGATCAACGCCGCCGCTCGCGAGGGCGGCATCACCTACAACCGGTTCATCAGCGGACTGAAGAACGCCGGCGTCGAGGTGGATCGCAAGATCCTGGCCGAACTGGCCGTCTCCGACCCGAAGGCGTTCACCGCGCTGGTCGACCTCGCCAAGGCGAACCAGGCCGAGGCCGCCTGATCCGCCAGTTCTCCTCCAGCGCGGTCCGCCTCGGCGTGACCGCGCTGGAGCCAATTGCCCCAGATCCGAAAGGTGTGCGTCGATGACCGCCCCCGCGATCCAGTTGCCCGAACCCAGCCAGGCGACGCTGCGGGCTGCCCGGGCGCTGCAGCGCCGTGCCCAGCGTGACGAGACCGGGATGTTCCTCGTCGAGGGCCGCCAGGCCGTCCGGGAGGCGCTGGCCGCCCCCGGGGTGGTGGAGGAGGTCTACTTCCGCTGGGACGCCGTGATGGCCAACCAGGACCTGCTGGACGCCGCGAAGGCCGCCGGGGTGCCGTACTACGCGGTCAGCGAGCAGAACCTTGCGACCATCACCGACACGGTCACCCCGCAGGGGGTGGTGGCGGTGGCGAACGTCGTCGACGTGCCACTGAGCACGGTGCTGTACAAGAAGGCGCCCAAGCCCGACCGGCAGCCCAAGAAGAAGCACCGCCGCAAGAACGTGTCGCTGGTGGTGATCTGCGCCCAGGTGCGTGACCCGGGTAATGCCGGCACGGTGATCAGGTGCGCCGACGCCTTCGGGGCCGACGCGGTGATCCTGAGTTCGGACTCCGTCGAGGTGTACAACCCCAAGACGGTCCGGGCCAGCGTCGGCAGCCTCTTCCACCTGCCGATCGTGGTGGGGGTCGACCTGGCCGAGGCGATCAGCGCCTGCCGGGACGCCGGGATGCAGATCTTCGCCACCGACGGGGCGTCCGGCACCGACCTGACCGACCTCGGCGCCGACCTTGAGAAGCCGACCGCCTGGGTGATGGGCAACGAGTCCTGGGGGCTGCCGGTGGAGCACCTCGCCCTGGCCGACCGGACGGTGGCCGTCCCGATCTACGGCAATGCCGAGAGCCTGAACCTTGCGACTGCCGCTGCGGTCTGCCTGTACGCCAGCGCGAGCGCGCAGCGGGCGTCGAACTGAAAGGAAACCCGACCATGGCGCTGGACGCGCAGTCCATCGGCCACCTGGTCGCGCAGGCGCTCGACGCCTTCGCGGCCGCGACGTCGACCGCCGCCCTGAAGGACGCCCGGCTCGCCCACCAGGGCGACCGGTCCCCGCTCGCGCTGGCGAACCGGGAGATCGGTACCCTGCCGGGCCCGGAGCGCAAGGACGCCGGCCAGCGGCTGGGCGCGGCCCGCGCGCAGGTGGCCGAGGCGTTCGCGGCCCGGCTGGCCGAGGTGGAGGCCGCCGAACTCGAAAGGGTGCTGGTTGAGGAGCGGATCGACGTCACCTTGCCGGTCGCGATCACGCCGCCGGGGGCGCCGCACCCGATCTCGGCGCTGATGGACCAGCTGTGCGACGTCTTCACCGCGATGGGCTGGGAGGTCGCCGAAGGGCCCGAGGCCGAGGCCGAGTGGCTCAACTTCGACGCGCTGAACACCGGCCCCGACCACCCGGCGCGCTCGACCAGCGACACGATCTTCCTCGAGCCACTGGAGAACCACGTCCTGCTGCGCACCCAGACCTCCCCGGTCCAGGCCCGCACCATGCTCGACCGGGAGCCGCCGATCTACATCGTGTGCCCCGGCCGGGTGTACCGGGCCGACGAGTTCGACGCCACGCACGTCCCGGTCTTCCACCAGATCGAGGGGTTGTGCGTCGACAAGGGGATCTCGCTGGCCCACCTGAAGGGCACCCTCGACCACCTGGCGAAGGCGATGTTCGGCGACGACATCGCGACCCGGCTGCGGCCTCACTACTTCCCGTTCACCGAGCCG
>JAEZGC010000326.1 GCA_023437345.1 Actinomycetes bacterium | reverse complement strand
CGGGCGCGCCCATGCGGCACCGGCGGCCCCGCGGCGGGCGGGGGGGGCCCACCCACCCCTCGGCGGTGCTCCTCATCGTGCAACTGCTGGGCATCCTGCTCTACGCCTTCGTTGACGACTCCCCAGCGAACTCGGTGGGCCGCCTCGGACTCTCCCTGTTCGGGATGCTCGTCGTCGTGCTGGCGCTCGCCGTCGTACGGGCGACCCCCGCCTACACCTGGCTGGGCCTGCTGATCGGCATCCCGGCGGTAACGCTCACGATCATCGACTGGGCGACAGCCGGCGCCCAACCCTGGCACCTCGCCTCCGACGTCGTCCATGTCGGGTTCTACGCCTACACGCTGACCGGGCTGCTCAGATACATGTTCGCCGATGACGAGGTGACCGGCGACGAGATCTGGGCGATCGGCGCCACCTTCACGGTCGCCGTGTGGCTGTGGGCCTACGCCTACTCGGCGGTGCAGGGTGTCGTGCCCGGATCGTTCGTCGCCGCCGTCGATCCGCTCGGCCAGCGCAGCTGGCTGGAATTGCTCTTCCTGTCGACAACCACCATGAGCAGCACCGGCCTGTCCGATGTCGTCCCCGTCACCCCGCTGGCACGGTCGGTGGTCATGGTGCAACAGGTGGCGGGGATGATGTTCCTGGCCGTCGCGGTGTCGCGGATCGTCGGTCTCACCATCGCCGGACGGGCCGGCCGGCGCACCACCAGCCCCGAACCCTGACAGCAGCACACGAATTGCCTGCGGCGGCGATGCGGCGCGAGCACACTTTGTGTCAGCACCGCTGACTGGAGCGCACATGACGGTCCCGACCCCGACCACAGCAGACCTCACCCCGTTCGCCCCACCCCGGCGCCGCCGCGGCTGGCCGGCCTGGACGCTGGCCGTCCTCGAGCTCTTCGTCGCGTACCAGGCGTTCTCCGGCGGGCAGGGGCTGATCACCGACACCTGGCAGCTCCCCGTCGAATGGCTCGCCCGCACCCCGTTCACCAGCTGGGTCGGCCCTGGCTGGCTGCTGATCGGGCTGGTCGGCGTCCCCCACCTGCTGGCCGCCGTCCCGATTGTCCTGCTGCCCCGCCGGCCCGGCCTCGGCATCCTTGCCGGCGTGCTCGCCGGCGCGTCCCTGCTGGTCTGGATCGCGGTGCAGCTGGCGATCCTGCAGGTCTACTTCTTCCTGCAGCCGGTGATCGCGGTGATCGGCGTCGTGGAGCTCGGGCTCGCGCTGTGGTGGCGCCGGTCGCTGCGACGCTGACCCGACCTAGAGGAAGACGGCCTCGGGGAAGACCTGGGTGTACTTCTGCGAGCTGCGCGGCTCGGCCATCATCGGCGCTACCGTGTCCCGCCAGGCCGCGTAGTGGGCGGTCTGCTTGTGGTCGGCCGCGGCCTCGGCCGTCCGGTACACCTCGACGAGCACGAACCGGGTCGGATCCTCGCTGGACTGCAGGACGTCGAAGCGGGAGATCCCCGGCTCCCTGATCGAGTGGCGCGCGTTCTCGGCCGAAGCCGCCGCGAACTCCTCGACCTTGTCGGCGACGACGCGGACGAAGACGTGGACGATGAGCATGAGGCCAGTCTGCGCCACCGGGGCGCCGATAGCACGGACCCGCCGGGCCCGACTTGCCGGGCCCCGCGGGGCGGGTGGAGACTGGAGGGCTGTCTTTCTGGAAGGCCCCACCCATGTCAGTCTCGTTGTCGGCGCGTGCGCTGCTCGGCAACCGTCCGTTCCTGACCCTGCTCGCCGCCCGCACCATCTCGATGCTCGGCATGGCATTCTCGCCGGTCGCCCTCGCCTTCGGCGTGCTCCGGCTGCCGGGGGCGGACGCGGGAACGCTGTCCCTCGTGCTCGCCGCGCAGACCACCCCGCTGGTGGTGTTCATGCTGGTCGGCGGCGTGGTCGCCGACCGCTACCCGCGCGCCGTGGTGCTGCGCTGGGGCGAGTTCATGACGGGTATCGCGTTCGGCTCGATAGGGCTCATGATGCTGTCCGGACGGGCACCGGTGTGGGCGATCTGCCTGGCCGCGGCACTGGCCGGAGTGGCGGGCGCGGCGGTCTACCCCGCGCTGACCGGGATCATCCCCGACCTGGTGCCTGCCCGCGACCTTCAGCAGGCCAACGCCTGGCTGAGCGGCGGCGCGTCCGGCGCCCGGCTGGCAGGCCTGGTCGCCGGCGGCGCCATGGTGGTCTGGCTCGGCGGCGGCTGGGCGATGGTGGTGGCCGGCGGGCTGTACCTGGTGGCCGGCGTCCTCGTGCTCGGCCTGCCCAGGTTGACCGGCAGCCTGGCCAGCGCGGCCGAGAGCCCGTTGCGCCAGCTGGTGGCGGGCTGGGGCGAGTTCCGGTCGCGGCAGTGGCTGTGGGTCGTGGTGCTGCAGTTCTCGGTCATGATCATGGTGCTGCAGGCAGCCCATGGCGTTTTCGGGCCGGTGGTCGCCGAGACCGAGCTCGGCGGGCCGACGGTGTGGACCACCTTCCTCGCCTCAGAGGCGGTCGGCGCGCTCGTCGGGGTCGGACTTGCCCTGGTCTGGCGGCCGCGGCGTCCCATCCTGGTGGCGACGCTGCTCACCTTCACCGCCGGGGTCCCGGCCATCCTGCTCGGCGTCGGTGCGGAGCTGCTGCCGGTGGTGGTGGCCGCGTTCGCGATGGGGGTCGGCTTCCAGCTGTTCGGGGTGTGGTGGATGACGACCATGCAGAACGAGGTTCCGGCCGAGTCGCTGTCGAGGGTGGCGTCCTACGACGCGCTCGGCTCGCTGATGCTCGGCCCCGTCGGTCTGATGCTCGCCGGACCCGCCACGCTGGCCTTCGGCGTCCACGCCGCCCTGATCGGGGCGGGCGTGGTCAGCCTGGTGACCACCGGGCTGGCGCTGCTGTCGCCGGAGGTGCGCCGGCTGCGTGCGCGACCGGCCAGCATTCCGGCCGACCTCGTCCCGGCCAGCTAGGTCGCCTGGGCAGGGTTCAGGTAGGTCAGCACGGCCCGCACCCGGCGGTTCTCCTCGTCAGGTCCCAGGTCGAGCTTGGCGAAGACATTGGCGACATGCTTGGCGACCGCCGCCGGGGTGACCACCAGCCGCTCGGCGATCTGGCCGTTGGAGGCGCCGTTGGCCATCAGCGCCAGTACCTCCCGCTCCCGCGGGGTGAGCCGGGCCAGCCGGGCGTCGTCCTGCCGCGAGTGGAGCAGCGAGCCGACCACCTCGGGGTCGACGACCATGCCCCCGCCGGCGACCACCTCCAGCGACCGCATGAAGTCGGCGACCCGCCCGACCCGCTCCTTGAGCAGGTAGCCGGTTCCCGGGGCCTCCGGACGCGAGGCGGTCTCCAGCAGCACCGAGGCGTAGGCCGGCGCCACGTACTGGCTGAGGATCACCACCGGCAGCATCGGGTGCCGCTCGCGGATCTCCACCGCCGCGCGCAGCCCGTCGTCGGACATGCCAGGCGGCATCCTGACGTCGGTGATCACGATGTCGGGCAGGCCCTCGCCGTGCGCGCACTCCTCAATCGCGGCGATCAGGCCCGGCGCGTCGGCCACCTCGGCGACCACCTCGTGCCCGGCGCGCTGCAGCAGCCCGACCAGGCCCGCCCGCAACAGTGCCGCGTCCTCGGCAAGGACGATCCTCATGGCCGCCCAGCGTAGGGGAAGGTGGCGCTCACCATGGTGGGTCCCCCCGGCGGGCTGGTCAGCTCGAAAGTGCCGCCCGCCGTCTGGGTGCGTTCCACCAGCCCGCTGATCCCGTGGCCGGACGCGATCCGCGCCCCGCCGTGGCCGTCGTCGACAACCTGCAGCAGCAGCCGGCCGGCGTAGTCGAGCCTGACGGTCGCCTGCCCGGCACCCGAGTGCCGCGCCACATTGGTCAGCGCCTCGCTCGTCACGTAGTAGGCCGCGTTCTCCACGCTCGCCGGCAGCGGACGGGGGGCGCCGGTCACCCGGACCGTGACCGCGAGCGGCTGGCGCACCGCCAGTTCCTGGACTGCGGCGACCAGCCCGCGGTCGCTGAGCACCTGCGGGTGGATGCCGCGGATCGTGTCGCGCAGCGAGGCCAGCGCGGTCTCGACAGCGTCCTGGGCGGACAGCACTGCAGAGCGCGCCCCGTCCGGCTGGCCGTTGTCGAGCAGGTACACGGCCTCGCCAAGGTGCATGGTGGAGACAACGAGGTGTTGCTGCGCGCCGTCGTGCAGGTCGCGCTCGATGCGGCGCCGCTCGCTCTCGAAGACGTCCACCAGCTCGCTGCGGGAACTGGTGAGTTCGGCGACCTGGCGTTCGGCTTCGGGGGGCGCGCTCGCCGCGATCACTGCATGCGCCTGGGCGCTGGCCAGCGCCCACGCCACGTACGCGCCGGCGGTCAGCCAGCCCCACAGCCAGATCCCGTACAGCACAGCCAGCATCGGCGTCGGGTTGCTCAGCAGCCCGCTCACCCCCACCAGCAGGGCGCCGACGATCAGCGAACCGGGCAGCGCGTCCACCAGCCCGAACAGCACCGTGATGCCCCACACCGCAAGTCCGCCCTGACCAGCCCTGCGCTCGGAGTCGGCGGCTCGTGGGCGCGCCGGCGGCCGCAGACCGAGCATCGCGAGGCGCCGGCGTTCGGTGTCCGCGGTCTCCGACATCACCGAGCCGAGCGCGAAGAACCCGAGGATGCCGGCCGCGAGCGCCACAATGCCCATCAGGATCGAGGTGAAGCAGTACGCCAGCGAGCGCCACGCCAGGCCGCTGGCGATGACGGTGAACGGGTTGCGGGGCGCCGCCAGCCGCTCCCTGGCCAGGGCGGCGTAGCTGGCGTCTGCCTCGGGCGCAGTGCTGGCGGTCATGCGACCACCCTAGGCAGCCGTCCGGCGGCGGACAGTAGCGCCAGGTGGAGTCTTGGGTCGGGTCTTGACGACCAGGCCTGCTCACCCGGCACGAACGCCCCTGGGAAGCGGACGGTGCCCCCGGCGCGAGGCCCGTTAGGCTTCGGGGCGGAGAGGGAGCCGATGACGATCACCGCAGCTACCGCCGACCCGGAGGTCGCCGGGTGGGTGAGGCGGGTCGCCGCGGGCCAGGACGCGCGGGTCGGCCCGACCACCCCTGTGGTGCGGCTGCTGACCTACCCGCTGCCGACCCGGCCCTTCCTGCCGGCCCCGACCGACGTCTTCCTGTGCGCCGGGGTGGCGATCAAGGTGCACCCGGCAGGCACCGGTGCCGACGACCTGGGACGACGGCTGGCGGCGCTGCACCGGCCCGACCTCGAGCCGCTGTGGATCCAGCCGCTGGGGTACCGGCCGCTCACCCTGCCCGGCGGCCGGCTCGCCACGGTCTGGCCGCGGGTGCAGGTGTTGTCGACCCTCGACAGGCCGCCGTGGCAGGACGCCGCCACGCTGCTCGCCCGGCTGCACAGGTGCGCGGTGCCCGCCGACGCCCCACCGGCCCGGCACCCCCCTGCCGGGCCGGCGACCGCCTGGGTGCACGGCGGCTTCCACCTGGGACACCTGGCCCACACCGTCCTGCGGCGGCGCTGGAAGCTGGTGGACATCGACCGGCTCGGCGTCGGCGACCCCGCCTGGGACCTCGCCCGGCCGGCCGCCTGCCACGCCGCCGGGCTGCTCACG
>JAEZGC010000325.1 GCA_023437345.1 Actinomycetes bacterium | reverse complement strand
GGGCAGGCGATGAAGCGCTGGCTCGTGCCTGCAGCGACGCTGGCCGCCCTCGCCGCGACGACGGTGGCGGCGAGCCTGCTGCCCGCGGCCGCGCCACCACCACCGATGGCATCGTCGGACACCGCACGGATCACCATGGCGTGCCCCTCCTTCGACACCGCCACCGCCTTCGCCCGGGTCGCGGCCGCGTCAGTCGGTCCCGGCCTGCGGACCGCCGCGCTGTCCGCCGCGGACACTGTCGACGAGCCGGACGGTGTCGCCGTCCTTGCCGGCCGCGCCGAGCCGGTGCTGGTCTCCGGCCGCCGCGCCACCACATTCGGCGCGGTGAGCCTGGTCCGGGCCGGCTCCGGGCCCGACCGCGGGCTCTCGGCGGTGACCTGCCAGATTGCGGCGACCCGGCAGTGGTTCACCGGTGTCCTCCTCAACGAGGACGCGCAGGCCGACCTTGTGCTGGTGAACTCCGACAGCACGGACGCCGTTGTCGACCTCGCAGTGTTCGGACCTGCCGGGCGGATCAACGCGCCAGGCTCGCGCGGGCTCGTGGTGGAGGCCCGGGGGGTGCGCAGCGTCCCGCTCAGCGTGCTGGCGAACGCGGACGGGCCGGTCAGCGTCCTGGTGGAGAGCTCGGCAGGCCGGGTCGCCCCCACCCTGCGGCAGCGGCTGTGGTCCGGGTCCGACCCGCGCGGAGCCGACTGGATCCCGGCGACCGCCGAGCCGGACACGGACCTGGTCGTCGCCGGCATCCCGGCCGGCGAGGGCGGCCGCGAGCTCTTGGTGGTGAACCCCGGCGAGCGGACGGCGAGCGTCGCAGTCGAGTTGCTGGGCGAGGTAGGACGCAGCGCGCTGGCAGGGGTGGAGCACCTCGAGATCCCGGCCGGCACCACCCGCTCCTTCGACCTCGGCCCGGGTCTGGCAGGTCAGGTGGCCGGGTTGCGGTTGAGCGCCGAACAGCCGGTGACTGCCGCCGTCCGGCAGGCCTCGGTGGCCAACCCGGCCCAGTCCGACCCGGCCTGGGCTGTCGCGTCGGCCCCGCTGGGCCCGGACGGGCTGTGGCCGGTGGCGACCGGGACGGACGCGGCAGCGGTGCTGCTGCTCAGCAACCCCGCGGACACCGACCACGAGGTGGAGGTGACAGTCGGCAATGAGCTCGGCGGTCCCGGACAGACCGCCACGCACCCGGTGCCGGCCGGCAGCACGCTTGCCGTCGAGGTCCCGGGAGCCGAGACCGTCGTGGTGCGGGTACGGGCCGGTGAGGACAGCCCGGTGCGCGGCGCGCTGGCGGTGACCGGCCGGCTCGGCCGGGTGCGCGGGCTCGCGGTGCTGGCGCTGGCAGCGTCCCAGAACTCAGCCGACGCGGTCGGGCCGGTCAGCTTCGACCCGCACGCGGGCAGCTGACCGGGCTCAGTCCCAGTCGTCGCCGGCTGCCGGCGGGGCGATCTAGGCGGCGTCGATCCCGGTCAGCACCGCCAACTGCTCGACTATCGTGCGGTGGACGAGGGTGGCCAGGTCCTTGCGGCTGGTGGCGCGGTGCTCCAGCGGCCGCCGGTACAGCACCACCTGGCCGCGGTGCCCGGGGCGGGCCGACACGGCAGCAGCCAGCGGCGCCCTGTCGTACCACGCGGCCGTCAGGGTCGGGACGTCCTCGAACCCGATGTCGACGCCCTCCAGCGCCCGCGGGCAGGTGTTCGAGATGCGGGACACCGAGGCGCGGATGCAGCCGGTGAAGAACTCGGTGCCGCGCGTCCGGTACCGCACCGGCAGGGCCGCGCCGGTCAGCGGGTTGGGGGCCGCCAGCGGACCGCGCATCCCGCGCTGGTGGCGGTCCCGGTGCTTCATCCCCCCACGATATCGGCGCGACACCGGGGCTGCCTGCCGCCCGCTGCGGCAGGTCGCCGCTAGCGTGGCCTGGTGACCAATCGACGCTGCTCGCGCTCGACGTGCTCACGGCCCGCGATGGCGACGCTCACCTACGTGTACGCCGACTCCACAGCGGTGCTGGGGCCGTTGGCGCTGCGCGCCGAGCCGGGCTGCTACGACCTGTGCTCCGATCACTCCCGCAACCTGAGCGCGCCCCGCGGCTGGGAGGTGATCCGGCTGCCGGACGAGGTGGACAGACGCCGACCCGGGTCTGACGACCTGATGGCGCTCGCGGAGGCGGTCCGCAGGGTCGGCCTGTCCGGCCTCGACCCCGAGCCGGCCCCGGCGACCACCCGCCGCAAGGGCCACCTGGCTGTGGTCGCCGACCCTGACTGAGCATGCGCTCCCGGTCGCGCGACCCGGCGCGTGGCATCGCGGAACCCTCGCCGGTGCCGGGCAGGGTCAGGCTCTAGGCTGAGGGCATGCTGCAGCCGCAGATCTTCAAGGCCAACGACATCCGCGGGCTGGTCGCTGGCGATCAGCCGGAGTGGGACGAGGCCGGTGCCCGGGTGCTCGGCGCCGCCTTCGCCACCGCGCTCGGCCTGGCCGGCGGGGAGTTCTTGATCGGCCGTGACATGCGCGCCGGCGGGTTCGAGCTCAGCCGGGCCTTCGCCGCCGGAGCCATGGCGGTCGGCGCCGGCGTCGTGGACATCGGGCTCACCGCCACCGACCAGGTCTGGTACGCCTCGGGGGCCACCGGCCTGCCGGCGGTCCAGTTCACCGCCTCCCACAACCCGGCCCAGTACAACGGGGTCAAGTTCTGCCTGCCGCACGCCGCCCCGATCACCCCCGACCTGATGGCCCGGATCAAGGCGCTCGCACTGGCCGGGGACGGTTCCGTGGCACAGGGGGACGGTTCCCTGGCACAGGGGGACGGTTCCGCTGCGACGATCCGCGAGCTGGACACGCTGCCCGGCTACGCCGCCCACCTCCACTCGCTGGTCGACCTGTCCGGCCTGCGGCGGCTCCGCGTGGTGGTGGACGCCGGCAACGGGATGGCGGGGCTCACCACCCCGGCCGTGCTCGGGCCGCTGGACATCGAGCTGATCGGCCTCCACCTCGACCTTGACGGCAGCTTCCCCAACCACCCGCCCAACCCGCTGGAGCCGGAGAACCTTCGCGACGCCCAGGCCGCCGTCCGGGAGCACGCCGCCGACCTCGCCCTGGTCTTCGACGGGGACGCCGACCGCTGCTTCCTGATCGACGAGAACGGCGAGGTGATCAGCCCGTCGGTGGTGACCGCGCTGATCGCCAGGGCCGAACTGGCCCGCGAGCCGGGCGGCGCGATAGTGGTCAACACCGTCACGTCGGCCACGGTCGCCGACGTGGTAGCGGAGGCGGGCGGACGGCTGGTAGTCGGCAAGGTGGGCCACACCTACCTCAAGGCGTTGATGGCCGAGCATGGCGCGATCTTCGGCGGCGAGCACTCCGGCCACTACTACTTCCGCGACTTCTGGGGCGCCGACACCGGCATGCTTGCCGCGCTGCACGTCCTGGCCCTGGCCGGACGGTCCCCGCTGCCGCCGTCCCGGCTGGCCGACTCGATGCCGAGCTATGCCGCCTCCGGCGAGCTGAACAGCGTGGTGTCGGACCCGGACGCGACGATGGCCCAGGTGGCGCAGGCCTTCGCCGGCGACGGCCGGGTCGACTGGACCGACGGCCTTGCCGTGCGCGGTGACGGCTGGCTGGTCAGCGTCCGGGCGTCCAACACCGAACCGTTGCTGAGGCTGAACGTCGAGGCCCGGCAGCCCGAGACCATGGCCGATCTGCGCGACAGGGCGCTGGCCGTCATCCGACAAGGAGAGCTATGACAGACATTCCCGCCGAGGTGCTGGAGATCCTGGTGTGCCCCTCGTGCCACACCAAGCTCGCCTGGGACTACGAGTCGGCCGAACTGCTGTGCACCCTTGCCGAGTGCGGGCTGGCCTACCCGGTGCGCGACGGCATCCCGATCCTGCTGGTGGACGAAGCCCGCCGGCCCGGCCCGCGGTAGCCGGCGGTGGACGACTTCGACGACTCCCGGCTGAACGACCCCGAGGTGCTGGCGGCCGCCGACCACCTGCTGCGGCCGATCGCCGAGGCCGGGGCCCGGGTGCGCCGGGAGGCCGCCGGGGCGCAGGACGCGCTGGCCGGGCTTGACGACACCGACCGGCCGCGGGCGGTGATCGCCTTCGGCCCCGAGGCCCGGCTGCTGCGCGCCGTGCTCGAACCGACCTGCCCGGTGCCCTTCGTCGCCTGGCCGCGGCTGGGGCTGCCCGGCTGGGTGGGGCCGCTGGACATCGTGGTGGTGATGGGGCGGGGCAGCCTCGAGTCGTGCGCCGCCGCCTATGAGGCGGTGCGGCGCGGCTCCCGGCTGGTGGTCGCCTGCCCGGCGGACTCGCCGCTGGCCCGGCAGTCGGCCTCCCCGGCCACCACCCTGCTGCCGACCCGGACCGACGACCCGCTGTCCGCCGCGGTGGTCACGCTCAGTGCGCTGCACCGGCTCGGCCTCGGCCCGGCCGCGCACCCCGACCAGATCGCCGACGTCCTCGACGCGGTGGCCGAGGACTGCTCGCTCACCCTTGACGCCACCCAGAACCCCGCCAAGACTGCGGCCCTGGAACTGGCGGACGCCCAGCCGCTGGTCTGGGGCGGGTCGATCCTGGCCGCCCGCGCCAGCCGGCGGATCTCCGAGGCGCTGCGGTCGGCGACCGGACGGGTGGTGCTGTCGGCCGACGCCGGGGCGCTGGAGCCGCTGGTCGCCGCCGTCCGTCCGCGCGACCTCTTTGCCGACCCGTTCGAGGACGCCACCCCGGGGCTGCGGCCCGGTCTGGTGATGATCGAGGACGGGCTGGATGACGAGGCTGCCGCCGAGGAGCGGCTCCGGCTGGAGCGGCTGGCGACCTCCCGCGATGTCACTGTGTCGCGGCTCGCCCACGTCCATGGAAGCCCGCTGGAGCGGTACGTCGGGGTGCTGGCCCGGGGGCTGTTCACCGCCGCCTACCTTCAGATCGGACTGGCCCGGACCGGTCCGGGCAGCGGGGACGTGGCAGACTTCCGAGGGTGAGCACCCACGGCGGCACGAAGGCCGTCATCGCTGCGATGGCGGCGAACGGCTTCATCGCCCTGACCAAGTTCGGCGCCTGGATCCTGACCGGCGCGTCCTCCATGCTGGCCGAGGCCGTCCACTCGGTGGCCGACACCGGCAACCAGGCGCTGCTGCTGTTCGGCGGCCGGCGGGCCACCCGGACGGCGAGTGAGGAGCACCCGTTCGGCTACGGCCGCGAGCGCTACGTCTTCGCCTTCCTGGTCGCGGTCATCCTGTTCAGTCTCGGCGGGCTGTTCGCGTTGTACGAGGCCTTCCACAAGTACGAGGAGATCCTCGCCGGGCACCCCAACCAGTTGCTGGAGGGGCCCTGGTGGTGGGTGCCGATCCTGGTGCTGACCGCGGCGATCGTCGCCGAGTCGCTGTCGTTCCGGACGGCGATCCGTGAGTCGAGGCCGCTGAAGGGCAGGCAGGGCTGGCTGCGCTTCATTCGCACCGCCAAGTCGCCGGAACTGCCGGTCGTGCTGCTGGAGGACTTCGCCGCGCTGCTGGGGCTGGTCTTTGCGCTGGTCGGGGTCGGCATGACGCTGCTCACCCACAACGAGTTGTGGGACGTCGCGGGCACCGCGATGATCGGCGTCCTGCTGATCGTGGTGGCTGTCACGCTCGCCGCCGAGACGAAGAGCCTGCTGGTGGGTGAGGCTGCCTCACCCGAGGCGGTCGGCCGGATCCGTGCCGCCCTGGCCGGGGCGGACGGGGTGCAGCGCGTGATCCACCTCAAGACGCTCCACCTAGGGCCGGAGGAGGTGCTCGCCGTGGCGAAGATCGGCGTCGAGCCGACCGAGGCGGCGGCCAGGGGGGCCGAATTGATCAACGCGGCCGAGGCCGCGATCCGCGCCGCCGAGCCTCAGGTCACGGCGCTCTACCTCGAACCCGACATCGACACCTCTACCGTCGACACCAGGACCGCGACCGAGCCGCCGCGCGAACCGTAGCCCTCCGAGCGCTCCCAAGACGCCGAGCGCTCCTCAGAGCGGCGAGCGCTACCCGCCTGAGGGAGCGTTCGGCTGGTCAGGGGAGCGCTCACTCTTGGGGAGCCGTCCAGCCACCCCACCACGCGACGGCTCCGAGCTCGCCGAGAGCTCCTCAGCTCGCCGAGCGCTCGCGGTGGTGCGAGGCCGGCGAACTACCCGCGCGAGCCGGGTGGTGCGCCCCAGTAGGCTGTTCCCTTGTGGACTACCGCGTAGCTGACCTGAACCTCGCCGACTTCGGACGCAAGGAGATCACCCTCGCCGAGCACGAGATGCCCGGCCTGATGGCGATGCGTCGCCGGTTCGGTGAGTCGAAGCCACTGGCCGGGGCGCGGATCGCCGGGTCGCTGCACATGACAGTGCAGACCGCCGTCCTGATCGAGACCCTCGTCGACCTCGGCGCTGACGTGCGCTGGGCGTCCTGCAACATCTTCTCCACCCAGGACCACGCCGCCGCAGCGGTGGTGGTGGGCCGTGGCGGCACCCCCGAGGCGCCGGCCGGAGTACCGGTGTTCGCCTGGAAGGGCGAGACGCTCGCCGAGTACTGGGCCTGCACCGAGCAGCTGTTCGACTTCGACGGCCGGCCGCCGAACATGATCCTCGACGACGGCGGGGACGCCTCCTTGCTGGTGCACAAGGGGGTCGAGTTCGCCAAGGCTGGCGCCGTCCCCGACGCCGCCGCAGGGGACTCCGCCGAGTACCAGGTAGTGCTGGCGACGCTCCGGGCGTCCACCACCGACTGGGTGAAGGTCGCCAACAGCGTCTACGGGGTGACCGAGGAGACCACCACCGGCGTCCACCGGCTCTACGAGATGGAGGCCAACCGGTCGCTGCTATTCCCGGCGATCAACGTCAACGACTCGGTCACCAAGAGCAAGTTCCACAACAAGTACGGCATCCGCCACTCGGTGATCGACGGGCTGAACCGGGGCACCGACGTCCTGATCGGCGGCAAGGTGGCGATGGTGGTCGGCTACGGCGACGTCGGCAAGGGCGCCGCGGCCGCACTGGCCGGCCAGGGTGCCCGGGTGCTGGTCGCCGAGGTCGACCCGATCTGCGCGCTGCAGGCAGCCATGGACGGCTACCAGGTCACCACTGTCGAGGACGCCCTGGCCGTGGCCGACATCTTCATCACCGCCACCGGCTGCGTGAACGTGATCACCGCCGACCAGATGGCCCGGATGAAGCACCAGGCGATAGTCGGCAACATCGGCCACTTCGACAACGAGATCGACATGGCAGGGCTGGAGAGCCTGCCGGGGGTGAAGCGCACCACCATCAAGCCGCAGGTGGACGCCTGGACGATGCCGGACGGCCGCACCGTGCTGGTGCTCAGCGAGGGCCGGCTGATGAACCTCGGCAACGCCACCGGGCACCCCAGCTTCGTGATGAGCAACTCGTTCACCAACCAGGTGCTGGCCCAGATCGAGCTGTACACCAAGCCCGAGCAGTACCCGATCGGGGTCTACACGCTGCCCAAGCACCTCGACGAGGAGGTGGCGCGGCTCCACCTCTACTCGCTGGGGGTGAGGCTGACCACCCTCACCGACGAGCAGGCCGCCTACCTCGGCGTCCCGGCGGAGGGTCCCTTCAAGCCCGACACCTACCGCTACTGATCGATCCCCCGGACGGGGGGACCGCGATCCCCGCACAGGGGGACGGTTCCCGCGTGCGGAGGAACCGTCCCCCCGTGCGGAGGAACCACGTTCGCGCCGGACGGCTCCTCAGCCCCGCGGGATCTCGTATCGCTTCAGCGCGGCCTTGCCCTCGCCCAGCGTCCGCCACGCGCCCCGGTAGGTAAGCACGCACAGCGCGCTGGTGGGGAATCGCTCGGCGACCTTCACGGTCAGCTCCGACGGCTTGGCCAGGCCGAGCACGAGATCGCTGAGCGTCGGCTGGTGTCCGATGAGCAGCGCCGTCGGGAGGTCCTCTGGCAGGTCACGCAGTTCGCCGACCAGTTCGTCGGCCCAGGCGTGGTAGATCGCCTCGCTGTAGCGGACGTCGCCGCAGCTGGCACCGCCGACTACCGCCTCGTCCCAGGTCTGCCGGGCCCGCGTCGCTGACGAGCACAGCACGACGTCCAGCCGGTACCCGGCCAGGATCGCGCCGGCCGTGCGGGCGTCCTGCTGCCCCCGCTCGGCGAGCGGCCGGCGGATGTCGACGTCGGGCGTGCGCCAGGAGGACTTGGCGTGCCGCAGCACCAGCAGCGTCTTTGTTGCCATGACGCCTCATCCTAGGGCCGCCGGCGCGCGGCCGATTGCCG
>JAEZGC010000297.1 GCA_023437345.1 Actinomycetes bacterium | reverse complement strand
CCCCGCGGGGGGGGGGGGCCCCCCCCCCCCCCCCCCACCGGATCCGAGAGGGGCGGACCTGGATGCAGTCGACGTTGACGAAGCCGGTAGTCAAGCGGAAGAAGTCCACCTGGGCCCTGATCTGGGCCCAACGGACGCTCCTGCTGATGAGCGTGCCGTTGCTGCTGTACCAGATCGTCTTCAAGTACGTGCCCGTCTACGGGTGGGCGATCGCGTTCCAGAACTACCGGCCAGGGCGACGCCCCATCTGGGAGCAGCAGTGGGTGGGCTTCGCCAACTTCGAGAAGCTGTTCACCGGCGTCATGGGCGAGCGGTTCCTGAGGGCCGTCGTCAACACGCTCGGGCAGAGCCTGCTGACCCTGATCGTCTCCACCATCGGCGCGATAGTCCTGGCCCTGTTGCTCAACGAGGTCAAGAACGTCGTCTTCAAGCGCGTCGTCCAGAACATCACCTACATGCCCCACTTCCTGAGCTGGGTGATCGTCGCGGGGATGGTGTCGATCGGGCTGTCGCTGCCGACGTCCGGCGGCTTCGTGAACCAGGCGCTGATGGGCCTCCACCTGATCAGCGAACCGATCCTGTTCCTCACCGTCCCTGACTACTTCTGGGGCGTCGTCGCGGGCAGCAGCCTGTGGAAGGAACTGGGCTGGAACACGATCATCTACCTCGCCGCGATCACCGCCGTCAGCCAGGAGCTCTACGAGGCGGCCTCGATCGACGGGGCGGGCCGGTACCGCAAGATGCTGCACGTCACCCTGCCCGGGATCCGGCCGACGATTGTCGTGCTGTTGATCCTCAACATCGGCTGGGCGATGTCGACCAACTTCGAGATCCCCTACTTCCTGGGCAACGGCCTCGTGGCCACCACGGCGGAGACCATCGACGTCTTCGTGCTCCGCTACGGCTACCAGTTGGGGAACTACTCCATGGCGGTGGTGGCCGGGATCTTCAAGACGGTGGTGGCGATCATCCTCATCTCGCTGGCCAACTTCGTGGCCAAGAGACTCGGGGAGGAAACTCTTGTTTAGGGGTCCGGTGAACAACGTGCAGCGCAGCAGGCGGCGGGGCAAGTGGGGCGTCGAGAACGTCGTCTTCACGACGCTCAACACGGCCTTCCTCGTGATCCTGTCGGCGATCATGGTCTACCCGCTGCTCAACACGCTCGCCATCTCGCTCAACGACGGGATGGACGCGGTCCGCGGCGGGATCACCATCTGGCCCCGGGTGTTCTCGCTGAAGAACTACGACGTCGTGCTCCACATGCACACGATCTACCAGGCCTTCTTCATGAGCGTGGCGAAGACCGTCGTCATCGTGGTGACGAACCTGTTCTTCACGTCAATGCTCGCCTACGCGCTGAGCCGCAAGGAGTTCTTCCTGCGTCGTCCGATCACCCTGATCTTCATCCTGACGCTGTACTTCGACGCGGGCCTGATCCCCAACTACCTGCTGATCAAGGACCTGGGGATGCTCAACACGTTCCATGCCTACTGGGTCCCAGTCATGATCAGCGCGTTCAACCTGATCGTGATCCGGACCCACATGAAGTCGCTGCCCGATTCGCTTGTCGAGTCGGCGCGGATCGACGGCGCCGGCGACTTCCGGATCTGGTGGAGCATCATCATGCCGCTGTGCCGGTCGACCCTGGCGGTGATCGCACTGTTCGTCGCGGTGGGCAGCTGGAACGGCTGGCTCGACACGCTGCTGTACAACTCGGGCGATCCGGCCCTCACGACGCTGCAGTACGAACTGCAGAAGCTGCTCGCGAGTGCGATGAACGCCGGGACGAACAGCGGCGGCATGGCGGGCGCGCAGGCGCAGGTCGGACAGGGTGGTCAGGTGACGACACCGCTGGCGCTGCGATCGGCGATCACCATCGTCGCGGCGGTGCCCATCCTGCTGGTGTACCCCTTCCTGCAGCGCCACTTCGTGAGCGGCCTGACGATCGGCAGCGTGAAGGAGTAGGCGATGGCGACAGCCCCTTCGGGACGCCTCCCCGGCGCGATCAACCTGGTTGGTTCCGCCCTGCTCCTGAACGTGCTGTGGCTGGTGTGCAGCCTTCCGCTGGTGACGGCGGGCGCGGCGACGGCGGCCTTCTACGACACGGTGCGCCGGCGGTTCGTGGCCGACGAGGACGTGAGCGCCACCGACTTCCTTAAGGCCCTGGTGGCGAACGCCAGGCAGGCGTCCCTGATCGGTGCGCTCGGCATCGTGGTGGGGACGGTGGTCCTGGTGACGTTCCTGCTCGACCCCGCGCCGAGCCTGTCCGGGATGGCCGTCCCCGTGCTGCTCGGCGCCCTGGCACTCACCTGCCTGTTCGGCTGGTGCATCCCGCTCTGCGCCCGGTTCACCAACTCCACCAGCGCCCACCTGCGCAACGGACTGGTGCTCGGCCTGACCCGCCTCGGCAGCACGCTGCTCTGCCTGGTGGGGGCCGGCCTAGTGGTCGCCGGGGTGTGGTTCTACTTCCCCGCGGTCTTCGTGCTCCCCGTCCTCGTCATGGTGGCGTGGGCGCACCGCCTGGAGCGGGTGTTCCTCAAGAATGGGTACCTGTCCCCGGCCCAACCGGCGCCAGTCGCTCGTCACTGACGACACCGTCGCCCGGGATGATGGCGCTTGTCGTGGGATTGCCCGCAGCCTGCTGAAGCTGCGGCCGGCGGCACCCTCTGTTCACTTGTCAGGAGCGGATGCGACTCTGGACCATGGAGATCGAACGCATCCGCCCGGATGGCCTGGTTCACAGTCCCGCCTTCAGCCACGTCGCCGTCGTGCCGCCAGGCGCGACCACCATCTACGTCGGCGGCCAGAACTCCGTCGCAGCCGACGGCTCGCTGATCGGCGAGGGCGACGTTGCCGTCCAGTCGGCCCAGGCGTTGGCCAACGCCAAGACCGCGCTCGCGGCAGCCGGCGCCTCCATCGCTGACGTCGTGCAGTGGAACGTCCTGTTCGTGGACGGAGCCGACCTCCAGGCTGGGTACGGCGCGATAGCTGCCGAACTCGCGTCCGACCAGCCAGCCCTCGTCACCGCCGCCCGGGTGGCCGGCCTCGGCGTCCCGGGCGCGCTGGTCGAGATCAGCGCGGTGGCCGCCGTCGTCCGGTGACGTCCTCCTGCGACGCCCGTTCGCAGGAGGGTTCTCGGGTAGAAATGGTCTGCGACAGCCCGGACGGGTGACGCGATACCGCGCGATCGATCTGCCGCGGCCATTCTCGCCGTCACATCGTCACTGCCAGGTGCACCTCTGCCGCGCAGCGCTGAGCACGCGGGCCACGCCGTCGGCATCCAGGCCCATGGGCTGAGTCAGGAGGAAATCCACAAGCGCGGGCGCATCAAGCACCCGGACGTCCGTAGGCTGCGCCTTGATCGTGAGCTTCGCAACCCCGACCACCACTACCAGCCCAGTGATGGCAACATCGCTGCCCAATGCCGCGGCCAGCAGGTCACTCGCACGGCCCCGCTCCTTGCGGCTGTCGTCGATGTAGTGCTTCCAGGAACCGTTGACGTTGAACGCATCCTCGCCGACCCACACGTCGCCGCCATGGTGATGCTTCGCATTCACTGTGAAGACCCCGCCCGGGCCGACGACGAGATGGTCGATGTCTGACTTGTGCTTGCCTACCGGGATCGAGTTCAGGAAGGCCCATCGCGAGTCAAGCTCGACGAGCTTCTCCAGCTCCTTCGCAACCAGCTGCTCCCCCAGGACTCCCAGCTCCCAGCTCGAGTACGCCCGCCTGCCAGAGAACGTGGGGTTGCTGGGCCTCAGGTCGAGTCCGGCGGCAGCCGCCGCGGCGATATGTGCCTCAAGGTGCTCGCCCGGACGTCTGCCAGAGAGATCGTCCAGCGGTTCGCGGAGCGACCGGCGGGGCGGACCACTCGCCTTGTGTCCGATCGAGTCGGCCTCCCGGAGCGCGCTCTCAAAGGCGTCCGCCAGCTCGGGTAGGTCGAGAGCTCGCTCCCCGGTGTCGAGATCAAGCCAGCCGACCCGCTGATCGTCGGCGGTATGCACGTACAGCCTGTGCTTGCCCCAGTTTGACCACTTGACGACGACCAGACCCGAGTCGGTCATCCAGCCGCGGGTGCCCCGCCGCGGGAGCCCGGGGTCGGATTCGACCGAGTCGTTCGATGCAGCGGAGGTTGGGGTGGACACCATGCCAGCATGCCCACCCCACCGCCGCGTTCCTAGACCTCATGCGGGTGACACGGCCGCCGGCTGATGGCCCCGCCTGGCGCGGTTCGGCGGAGGCCGTCCAGCTGCCGTCGGATGAGCCCCGATCTCCCCTTGCTCGTCAAGGGCAGGTGTCCACGCGATCGCACCTCCCTGATCGCCGTTGTTCAGGGCGACGACCCGGGGGGCCGGGCCGTGATGCCATGCTGTCCTGGTGTCAAGCGTCAGCGACTACCCAGAGGGTCTGTACGAATCCGTCGTGAGTAGCAGGCTGCTGCGCGAACTCGAGCGTCGAACCGAGCTGAGGCACGACATCGCTCACGTGGACGACGCCGACCAGCCACACGTGCTCGCCGATCACCTTTCTGACGCTCTCATACGCGCCCTCGCCCGCAAGGCGCCGGAGGACCGACTTGCCCTCGCCCACGACCTGCTTCAGCTTCTCGAAGCTCCTGATGAGGCACCGGTAGGCGGGCTGCGGCAACTGCTCAGCCTCAGCTCACCGCCCGGTCCCGGGCGGATCGCTTTCGATGTCGGCCGGCGGCCGTCGACGCCGTTGTCCGAGGCAGCGTTGCTGACAAACGCTCCAGGCGAGCCGACAGTCGGATCGGAGCTTCGACATGAGCTGGCCACCAGCGACGAGGTCGACCTGTTGTGTGCGTTCGTGATGTGGCCCGGCTTGCGGCTGCTGGAGGCCGAGTTGCGCGACGCGCGAGACCGAGGTGTGGCGTTCCGCGTCGTGACCACCACCTACCTTGGTGGCACCGAGCGCGCTGCGCTCGACCGACTCGTCCGCGACTACGGGGCCGAGGTCAAGGTTCAGTACGACGCCAGACGCACGAGACTCCACGCCAAGGCATGGCTGTTCCGACGCCGGACCGGCTTCGACACCGCGTACATCGGCTCCTCAAACCTATCCAGAGCCGCCCTTCTCGATGGCATTGAGTGGAACGTCAGGCTCTCGCGGGTTGGGACGCCCAATCTCCTCGACAAGTTCCTCGCCACATTCGACACGTACTGGAATTCCGACGCCTTTGGAGGATACGACCCCGACTCCGATCGCGACCGACTGGACGATGCCCTCGCCGCCGCCCGAGGCGAGCGCAGGGGGTCGACCGTCGTCCACATTTCGGGCCTGGAGCTCCGTCCGTACCCCTACCAACAAGCGATACTGGAGGCGCTGGAGTCCGAGCGAACCAATCACAATCGGCACCGCAACCTGGTCGTTGCCGCGACGGGTACCGGCAAGACCGTGATGGCCGCTCTCGATTTTCGCAGCCTCGCGCGCGCCAGCACCGAGCAGCCGAACTTGCTGTTCGTCGCACATCGCCGAGAGATCCTCCAGCAATCTCTGCGCACCTATCGGGAGGCTCTGGCCGATGCGAGCTTTGGCGAACTCTATGTAGACGGCGACCGCCCGGAGAGGTGGCATCACGTGTTCGCGAGCGTTCAGGCCCTGAGCCAGTACGGGGTCGAGAACATTCCGGCGGACCACTTCGACGTAGTTGTGGTGGATGAGTTCCACCACGCCGAGGCCCCCACCTACAAGCGCCTCCTCGATCACCTCCAGCCCTGCGAGTTGCTGGGCCTCACTGCCACGCCCGAGCGCGGTGACGGCACCGACGTCCGCCTGTTGTTCGACGGCCGCACCGCGGCCGAGCTTCGAATCTGGGACGCAATCAACCAAGGGCTGCTCAGCCCGTTCCACTACTTCGGGATCAGCGACAACACCGATCTCTCCGCGGTCCCGTGGAGCCGGGGGCGGTACGACGAGGGCACGCTGTCCCGGCTGTACACCGGGAACGACGCTCGAGCGGCCATCGTCGTGAAGGAGGTGCGCGACAAGATCAGCGACCCCGACCGCATGCGCGCTCTGGGGTTCTGCGTCAGCGTGGACCACGCCCGATACATGGCAGATGTCTTCAGCCGAGCTGGCATCGCCGCCCTCGCCATCAGTGGACAGACACCGAGGGATGAACGAAGTCAGGCGCTAGCGGACCTCCGCTCCGGGCGCCTCAACGCTATCTTCGCGGCTGATCTGCTCAATGAAGGCATTGACATCCCGGTGGTCGACACCTTGCTGTTCCTGCGCCCGACGGAAAGTCCCACTCTCTTTCTGCAGCAGCTGGGCCGTGGGCTAAGGCTGGCACCCGACAAGGACGTGTTGACCATCCTGGACTTCGTCGGCAACAACCGTTCCGAGTTCCGGTTGGACCTTCGGTACCGCGCCCTCACTGGAGCGACACGGAAGGGCCTGGAGCGCGACGTCGAACGCGGATTCCCGTTCCTGCCGTCCGGATGCCAGATCATCCTCGATCAGGTAGCGCAGGCAACCGTCCTCGCAAGTGTGCGCCAACATCTACGCCTCCGGTGGGACATGCTGATCCGCGAGCTGCAGGCCCATCCCACCGACAATCTGCGCCGCTTCTTGTCCGACAGCGGGGCCGAACTCTCGCAGGTCATCCGCAATGATCGGTCTTGGACGACCCTGCGCCGGCAGGCCGGCGTGCTAGGAGACGCCGGCCCCGGGGAGGGTTCACTCCTGAGGCGTGTCCGCGCGCTCACCCACGTAGATGATCCCGGGCGGGCTGAGGCCTATCGGCGGTTGCTGTCAGGTGCGCAGCCCCCTGACTCGGGTGATCCGTTCGCGAGGATGCTGTTCTTCACGTTGTGGCCCAACGGTGGTGGACACCCGGACTTCAACCACGGCTGGCGAGCGATAGCTGAGCACGGGGAGGCTCGCGAAGAGATGCAGCTGGTAGTGGAGCTCGCCTTCGCTGACACCCGTCGAATGACGCGAGCTGACGACACGCCGGCTGGTCTACCGCTGGCCCTGCACGCCAGCTACCAGCGGGAGGAGATCCTGGCGGCCTTGGGACACGCCGACATCAACCGGCCTCCAAGCCAGTTTCGCGAGGGCGTTCTCAAGGCCACCGTGAACGGCCGCATCATCGACGCGTTCTTCATCACTCTGCACAAGTCGGAGGCGGAGTACTCACCCAGCACGATGTACCGGGACTACCCGCTCAGCCCTACCCTCTTCCACTGGGAGTCGCAATCCACCACGTCGGTCGCGTCGGAGACGGGTCAGCGCTACATCAACGGCGGCAGCACGGTCCTCCTGTTCGTCCGCAAGGAGCGCAAGAACGAGTTCGGAACAGCCCCCTACACCTACCTCGGAGCAGCCAGCCACGTGTCACACACCGGCGATCGACCCATCGCCATCACCTGGAGGCTTGCCCACGCTATGCCGCCAGACCTGTACTCCGAGACAGCACTCGCCATTGGCTGAGGGCGCAGGCTTGGCATGCATGAGGAACAGACGAGTGGTGGTCCCCACCGGTGGCACTGATCCCACTAGGGTCTGCTGCACGGATAGGTGACAACTGATCTGCCTAGCCTTCGGGGGTGGGCTGGGAGGATGTCCACCGTGTCGAAGAAGCCGTATCCCAAGGAGTTTCGTGATGACGTTGTCCGCGTCGCCAGTGAGTATGTCAACTTGAACCGACCCGGGTCTCATAGAGGGTCTGATTCCACGAAAGGATCAGACCATGCCAGCACCGAGGAAGTATCCGCAGGAGCTTCGTGAGCGTGCGATGCGGCTTGTTGCCGAGGCTCGGAAGGAGGATCCGGAACTGTCGCTGAACCAGGCGGTGATCCGGATCGGTCAACGGGTCGGGGTGAACCCGGACACGTTGCGGGGCTGGTGCAAGCAGGCCGCGATCGATGCCGGGGAGCGGCCCGGGACGACGACAGCTGACGCGGCCAGGATCAAGGCGTTGGAGCAGGAGAACCGCGAGTTGAAGCGGGCCAACGAGATCCTGCTGGCGGCGTCGAGTTTCTTCGCGTCAATACCCTCAGGAGAGGTCCGGTAGCGTTCGCTCCTTTCTTCGCTGCTTCGCCCGGGGGACGTTGGTCGTCTTCCTGGTGGTGGCTTGTCGTCCGATGTGCGGCGCTGCCGGGCC
>JAEZGC010000271.1 GCA_023437345.1 Actinomycetes bacterium | reverse complement strand
CGCCAGCGGTGCCGATCGCGAGCCCGGCGCCAGCACGAGGTCGGTGACCCCCTCGGCCAGCAGCTGGGCGACGACAGCCTGCGAGCACGCCCAGGAGCGGCTCATCGGGGACTCCGCAGCGGCTCGGGCAGCGCCAGCCAGCGGTCACGCCACCAGCCTGCGGTGTCCGGGTCGGCACGCCAGGCGCCGGCCTCGTTCACCGTCACCTCGCGGACGGCGATGCTGCCGTCGGCGGCGACCAGCGGCTCGGTGGTGACGTCGGCGGCCAGCAGCGCGGCGGTGTTGAGCCCGCAGGCGTAGGGCAGTTCGGGCAGGCAGGCGGCCAGCGCGAGGCCGGCCCGCAGTCCTACCGAGCTCTCCAGCGCCGACGACACCACCACGGGCAGCCCGAGCGCGTCGGCGAGTTCCAGGCAGCGCCGCACCCCGCCCAGCGGCTGCACCTTGAGCACGGCGATGTCGGCAGCCTCGAGGGCGGCGACCCGTTCGGGGTCGCCGCTGCGCCGGATCGACTCGTCGGCGGCGATCGGCACGTCGACTCCCCGCCGGGCCAGTTCGCGGCGCAGCCGCGCCAGGTCGGTCACGTCGGCGCACGGCTGCTCGGCGTACTCGAGGTCGAACCGCGACAGCAGCCGCAACCGGCTCAGCGCGTCCGGCACGCTCCAGGCGCCGTTGACGTCGATCCGCAACCGGCCGGACGGACCCAGCGCGTCCCGGACCGCCTCCACCCTGGCGACGTCCTCGGCGAAGTACTGGCCGCGTTCGGCGACCTTCACCTTCGCCGTGGTGCACCCCGACCCGGTGACGATCCGGTGCGCGGTCTGCGGGTCGGTGGCAGGCACCGTGACGTTCACCGGGACGTGGTCGCGGACCGGGGCCGGGAAGCCGTCGACGGCCGCCTCGCGCGCGGCCAGCGCCCAGGCGTCGACCTCGGGGCGGGTGTACTCGGCGAACGGGCTCCACTCTGCCCAGCCCGCCGGACCGCGCAGCAGCACCCCGTGACGGACGGTCAGGCCACGAAACCGGGTGCGCAGCGGCAGCGCGTAGACGCCGGCGACCTCGATCATGCGACCACCAGCCCGACCGCCAGCCCTCCCGCGCACACGAGTTCGCCGATCCCGGTGCGGCGCAGCACCCCGATCAGGTCCTGGCCCTCCGCGCCGCCCAGGACGCGGCCGACCGGGCCGACCATCACCGGCACCATCAGCAGACCGAGCATCGCCCACCAGTCGCTGGCGGCAGCGACGCCGAGCACCGCGATCCCGCCGGCCATCACAAGGCCGGCGTACAGCCAGCGGGTCCCGCGGTCGCTGAGCCGGGTGGCGAGCGTCCGCTTCCCGGCCAGCAGGTCGCCGTCGCGGTCACGCAGGTTGTTGACCACCAGCAGGGCGCAGGCCAGCGCGCCGACGGCCACCGCCGCCCACCAGCCGGACGCCGGGACGTGGCCGAGCTGGATGGCTACCGTGCCGGCCACCGCCACGACGCCGAAGAACAGGAAGACGAACACCTCGCCGAGCCCGGCGTAGCCGTAGGGCCGGGGTCCGCCGGTGTAGAACCAGGCGGCAAGGATCGCCGCCGCGCCGACCGCCAGCAGCCACCACCACCCGGTGAGCAGGACGATGACCAGCCCGGCGACCGCCGCCAGCCCGAAGGCGGCGAACGCGGCCCGCTTGACCGCCTCCGGCTTCGCGGCACCGGACCCGACCAGCCGCAGCGGGCCGACCCGCTCGGCGTCGGTGCCGCGGACGCCGTCGGAGTAGTCGTTGGCGTAGTTCACCCCGACCTGCAGGGCGAGCGCCACGACGGCGGCCAGCGCCGCCAGCAGCGGGTCGAAGCCGCCGTGGTGCCAGGCGACCCCGGAGCCGGCCAGCACCGGGGAGACGGCCGCGGGCAGGGTCCGCGGGCGGGCGCCCTCGAGCCACTCAGCCGCGGTCGCCATCGTGCCCCTCCCCTGCCGGCCAGGCGCGTTGCAGCGCCAGGCGGTCGATCTTGCCAGTCGGTGTGTACGCCAACCCGGGCAACCGGCGCAACTCCCGCGGCAGTGCGGCGGACCCGAGCCTGCCCTTCAGCCGCGCGGTGAGTTCGGCCAGGGACAGCGCACCGGTGGTGACGGCGACGATCCGCTGCCCCCACCGCGGGTCGGGCACCGCCAGCAGCACCGGTCCACCGGCCTCCGGCGGCCCGAGGGCCTCGGCCACGATCAGCTGCGCCTGGGCCAGGTCCACGTTCACCCCGCCGCTGATCACCACGTCGTCGACCCGGCCGGTGACGTGCAGCCGGCCGTCGGCCAGCTCGCCGCGGTCGCTGGTCCAGACGGTGTCGCCGTGCAGCACCTGCGCCGTCAGGTCGGGGTCGAGCCGGTAGCCGCTGAAGACAACCGGCCCGGACAGCGTGATCCGCCCGTCGGCGATGCCCGCCCGGACGCCGTCCAGCGGGTAGCCGTCGTAGACGCAACCGCCGCAGGTCTCGGTCATCCCGTAGGTCTGAACGAGTCGGACACCGGCGGCGCGCACCTGTTCGAGCAGGTGTTCGGCGACCGCCGAGCCACCGACCAGGACCGCGGCGTACTGCGCCAGCCGGGCCAGCAGGCCGGGGTCGGCGGCCGCCCGGTACAGCTGGGCGCCGACCACCGAGAGGTAGCTGCGGCTGCCCGGCGTCGGCAGGTCGCTCAGGTCAGGCCGGGCGAAGCAGACCTCCCGGTCGGCGGCCACGGCGCGGGCGACAGTCATCAGCCCCGCGACGTGGTGAGTGGGCAGCACGCAGACCCAGTCGCCCGGGCCGCCGAGCCTGGCGTGGGTGGCGGCGGCGGAGGCCAGGATGGCGCCCGCCGACAGCACGACAGCCCTCGGCGTCCCAGTTGAGCCCGAGGTCGTCACCACGACCCCGGCCGCCGCCTCGGTCACGGGCAGGTCCGGACGCAGCGCCGCCAGCAGAACCTCGTCGGCGACGGGCGGGACCGGGGCCACCACCCGGTCACCCGACAACGCCGGCACCAGGGCCGCGGCCAGGGTGTCCGGCGGGGTCAGCTGCACTCCCCCACCCTATGTGGATCCCCCGGGTAGATTTATGCCATGGGTCGCGTGCTGCCGGTGGTCATCCTCGTCATGTTGATGATCTACGCCGTCGTGGAGGTCGCGCAGGCCGACCCGCTGCGCGTCCGGGTGATGCCGCGCTGGTTGTGGGTGGTGGCGATCATCCTCGTGCCGGGGGTCGGCGCCCTCGCGTGGCTGCTGTTCGGCCGCCCGACGAAGTCCTCCGGCCGGTCGCAGCGGCCCCCGAAGGCACCCGACGACGACCCCGACTTCCTGCGTCGGCTGTGACCGCCGGCCGACTTCAAGCTTAAGTTCTCCTTAACGCAACCTGTATGGCACACTCGGACGCGTGCCGCGTCCTCTCAGGTTCCGCTTCGGTGCCCTCGTGGCCGCCGGAGCCGCCGGGCTCGCGCTGACCGCCGCCGGACTGGCCACTGCCGTCCCGGCCAATGCCGCGCTGGTGGCCGACCCCAACGTCGGCGCCCTGCCCACCGCGGTGACGACCGAGGATCCCGACCTGGCCGCGCTGCACGCGCAGCGCGAGGCGATGCTGACCCGGGCGTCGGTGGCCGTCGAGGTCCGGCTGGGCACTCTCAACGCGCTTGAGCAGCAGAAGATCGCCGCCCTGGGCTATGACCCCGAGACCGCCACCACCCCGCGAGAGATCGCCCGCCAGATGATGGCGAACCACTACGGGTGGGGCGAGGACCAGTTCTCCTGCTACGACGCGATCATCATGCGGGAGAGCCGGTGGAACCCCTACGCCGACAACCCGCGTTCCAGCGCGTACGGCATCCCGCAGGCGCTCCCGGGCCGCAAGATGGCCTCGGCCGGCGCCGACTGGCGCACCAACCCGGCCACCCAGATCAAGTGGGGCCTCGGCTACGTCAAGCAGCGCTACGGCACTCCGTGCGGCGCCTGGGGCTTCAAGCGCTCCCACGGCTGGTACTGAGCCGGACCGGCGCGCCGGGGGCCTGCGACCTGGGCGCGACTAGCGTCGCGGCTCGACCGGGGGGACGATCCCGTCCTCGATCGCGCGGCGGAACAGGTCGAGCTTGCTCGCCGCCGGCCGGTCGACGTTGGTGTACTTCACCCGGATGCGCTTGAGGTACTCCTTGACGCTGTTCTCGGCGATCCCCAGTCGTTCGGCCACCTCGGGCACCTCCATGCCGCCGGTGTAGAGCGCCAGCACCTCCCGCTCCCGCGGACCGAGGTTGGCCGCGACATAGCCCTGGTCGCCCTCGATCAGGCCAAGGATGTCCTGGGAGAGCACCATCTGGCCGGCCGCCACGGCCTCGATGGACGCCAGGGTGTCGCTGATCGGGTCGGCCTTGCGGGCCACCCCGGCCGCGCCGCCGGCCAGCGCCCGGCGCAGCAGCCTGACGTTGTCGGCTATCGAGTAGACCAGCACCGTGTACCCGGCGGCGATCAGCACCTCCGTGTTGTCCAGCGGGTCGGTGCCGTCGGAGAGCTGCAGGTCGAGCAGCACCACGTCGGCGTGCACCTGGCGGTCGATGAAGGACTGGACTGACTGATCCTGGCTCACCAGCGTGATGCGTCCGGCGCCGTGGCTGGCCAGGGCTGCCGCCACGCCCACCCGAATCGCTTCGTGGTCGTCGATGACTGCGACTTGGATCATGTGTTCGGCTCTCTATCTCGCGTTGTGGGTCCCATTCTCGTCCAGCCCGACCAGCTGCGTCCTGCCGTTCGCCCGTACCGTAAGGATCGTGACCACATCGTCGTAGCCTTCCGGGGCCGCGCGAGCCACCACCCGGGTGACGGAGCGGTCGTTCAGCAGTCCGGTCAGCGACTGCCGCAGCGCCTTCTGGACTACCTCGGGCAACGCCGAGCCGCGGCTGTCGACCAGGGTGACGTCGACCCCCCGCGAGCGGGCAGCCTCCACTATGTCCTGGGTGCCGTCGGAGAGCAGGTTCGCCGCCCGCAGGCCGTCGCGCAGCCGTCGCTCAAGGCTGACGCAGGCCTCGAGGTCGGCCGCGGTGAGCGCAGCCTGTGGGTCGGCCAGCTTCTCCAGCAGCGGGCCGACCTGGCCGCGCAGCTGGCGCAGCCACAGGTCGCGCAGCACGAGCTTGGAGTAGCTCTCGGCGATCGCCTGGTTGGCGGCGTACGAGCCCTCCCTCACCTCGTGGACCCGGTTGCCGATGTCGATCAGCCAGCCACCGACCAGTTGCGCGACGATCATCCACGACACCGGGCCGAACGAGACCCTGACCACCTCGCCGAACCCGAGTCCGTGGGTGAACGCCCAGAACAGCGATTCGGCGACGAAGGCCGCCAGGCCGATCCAGGCCAGCACCTGCCGGCCGCGGAAGAGCAGGACTATCAGCAGCACCATGACGACGCTCGAGTACCAGGTGGCGTACCCGGGCCAGCGGCCCATCGGCAGCACCGACTGGACCAGCAGGGTGGTAGCGCTGAGCAGCACCAGCACGGCGACCCCCGACGCGCGCGGCAGCGGGTTGCGGGCCAGCCGCCGCAGCGCCAGCCAGGTCGCGGCCGCAGCCAGCCCCTGCGCGACGAACACCGGCCAGACCGCGTCGACCTGGTCGAGGGTGGTCCAGCCGAGGACGAAGTGGAGGCCCACCAGCAACGAGATCAGCCCTGCGAGGGTGCCCGGCTCGAGGTTCGGCAGCACCGGGTAGTGGCCGCCCCGCAACCGCGGCAGCCGGAACCTGAAGCGAGGCCGGCGGGCCGGAGAGGCGGGCTCGGGCGGCACCAGCCAGGTCAGCTCGACCACGGTGCCCTGGCCCGGCTGCGACCTGACGTCGGCCGCGCCGCCGACGGCCTGCATCCGCTCCAGCACCGAGTACTGCAGCCCGAACCTGTCGCCGGGGACCTGGTCCGGGTCGAAGCCGGTACCGTCATCGCTGACCACCACCCGCACCCCGGGGGCGTCGGCGTCCCCGACCAGCACCGTGACGTGGTGCGCCTCGGCGTGCCGGGCGATGTTCATCGCCACCTCGCGACAGGCCTGGCCCACCGCGCTGGCCACCGACGGCGGCACCAGCAGTTCCGGCTCGCTGACGTCGAGGGCGACCTCGGCGTCCGGCACCAGCGAGGTGACGACGTCCTTGACCAGCCAGCCGAGGTGCTCCACGGTGACCGGCACCCGGTCCTCCCCGGTCTCCCCGGCCAGGTCGAGCTGGTTGATCGCGTGCTGGGCCAGCGCCGTGACCCGGGTGTCCCGGTTCGGCCCCACCATCGCCGCATTGACGAGGGTCGTCATCACCTCGTCGTGGACGATGCTGTCGAGCCGCCGGCGCTCCTCGACGAGCGCCTCCTCGACGGCGGCTCTGGCGCGCTGCTGCTGGAACGCGACGGCCGTGGAGTTGAGCTGCGCTATCGCGTCGGTCAGCAGCGAGATGCCGATGATCACCGCGCTGGGGTTGATGACCAGGACGAGCATGTCCTGCATCGCCGCGACCAGCGCGATCCCCTGCCCGGACGGGGTCAGCCGCACCGCGGCGAACGCCGCGCCGACGACGATGGCGTAGATGAAGCCCCACTTGGTGCCGATCACCAGCGCCGCCCAGACGCTGGCCACGCCAAGGCACATCCACAGCCACGGGCTGCCGCTGGCCGCCTCGCCCGACTCCCAGCCCCACGGCCAGGTGACGACTCCCGCGGCGACCAGCACGAGGTAGGCCCGCGCCGCGCCGACCAGCGACCGGCGGGCTATCGACAGCGCCGCCATCGCAGCGGTCAGCCCGACGATGCCGAGCCCGAAGATGACCAGCCACCAGGGCGCGAGGTGCTGGAGCTGGTCGGTGGCCATGAAGCCGGCCGGGACCAGTGCTCCGAGGCAGAAGAGGGCGACGCCGCGGTGGACCCAGGCGGTGAGCTCTGTGGGGGTGGGAGTGGTGCTCAGCCTCATCGCCCCCAGTCGACGAGGCCGTCAGCGTCGTGCTCGCCGCCCGGCCACACCGCGCGGACGATCCCGGCCGCGGCCAGCGCCTTGCGGCAGCCGGGGCAGGGCGGGTCGGTGATGTAGGCGGTGGCGCCCTTGGTGTCGCGGGTGGCGAACAGCAGCGCGTTGACCTCGGCATGGATGGCGATGCAGAACCCCGGCGTCCCGGGACGGTCGTAGTCACCGAGCCCGGGGACCTGGTCGTAGCCGAGCTGGCCGCGCGGGCAGGCACCCTCCAGGCAGTCAGGGCGGCCCGGCGCGGCCCCGTTGTAGCCGGTGGCGATGATCCGGCGTTCCATCACCAGGACGGCGCCGACCCGGCGCCGGGTGCACTTGGCGCGGGCGGCCACCGCGGCGGCGATGCCCAGGAAGTACTCGTCCCAGCCGGGCACCGACCCGGTGACAGCCTCGCTCATGGCGCTAACAGTAGTGGGACGAAGCGGAATTCCCCGGGTGCCTTGTTGACCACCGGGACGCCGCCCGGCACGCTCACCACCACGATCCGGCCCGCGGTGGGGATCACCATCCGGCCGCGCGGGGCGAGTTGGTCGATCAGCTGCTGCGGCGGGCGGGGTGCCTGGGCCGACACCAGGATCCTGTCGAAGGGCGCGTCCTGCGGAGCGCCGAGGACATCGCGGCTTGCCAGCCGCACTTGCGCGGTGGGGGCCCTGACGACGCCCCGGCTGCGCTCGACGAGTTCGGGGACCACCTCGGTGCCGATCACCCGCCCGGTCGGCCCGACCAGCCAGGCGAGCAGGTCGGTGGTCCAGCCCGAGCCGGCCCCGACGTCGAGCACCGACATCCCCGGGCGGGGGTCGAGCAGCCGCAGCATGTACTGCACGGTCCAGGGCTGGGAGTTGGTGGACCCCCACCCGATCGGCAGCGCCTCGTCACGGTGGGCCAGGGGACGCACCTGCGGTGGCAGGTACGCCTCGCGCGGCACCGCCCGCAGCGCCGCCTGGGCCCGCCGTGCCGGGCGTCCGGCCATGCCACCCCCTGACTCAGGTCCGGCGGCGCCAGCCTAGGACCCGAGCACCTGCGGGGCGATCGCCGCCGCGACGTCGGGCGCTGTGGTGAGCAGGCCGGCGGCCGTCATGAACTGAGCCATCGCCTGCCAGGTGGCGGGGTCGAGGCTGCCGTCGGCCCGTCCGTCCGGGGTGAGCATGATCTTCACCGTGGCGTCGAGGGTGGCCCGCGCCGCACTCCGGGCGGGGCCCTGGTCGAGCCCCGGCACGTGGGTGGCGGCGACGTCGAGGGCCCGCTCCGGGTCGGCGGCGACAGCGGCGACGCCGTCCACCATGGCCTGGGCCACCCCGCGCGCCACCTCCGGGTGGGCGTCGAGGTAGGCCCGGGTGGTGATCAGGCTGGCTCCGGCGAGCGGCACCACGCCGTCCTCGACCACCGGCAGCCCGACCACGTCCACCCCGGCCAGCCGGAACTGGACCAGGTCGTTGTTGGAGAACCCGACCACGGCGTCCACCTTGTCAGTGGTCAGCGCGGCCTGCTGGGTGTAGCCGATCTCGACCACCTCGACCTCGTCCTCGGTCAGGCCGGCGCTGCGCAGCGCCACCAACAGCCCGAACCAGGACGTGCCGTAGCGGCCAGGGACTCCGATCCGTCGCCCGGCCAGGTCGGCAAGGCCGGTGATCGGGCCGTCGGCCCTGACTATCACCTGGACCGGGTTCTCCCGGTACAAGGTGGCGATCGCGACCAGGTCGATCCCCTGCTCGCGGGCCTGCAGCGCCTCGTCGCCGCCGGCGATCACGAAGTCCTCCTGGCCGGCGGCGATCGCGGTGAACAGGCCCTCCTGGGCACCGTGGTGGCGCACCGTCGCCCAGGTCGCGTCCGGCTCGAACAGGCCGTCGTCCTCAGCCAGGTAGAACGGGGCGAACTGGATGTTGGGGATGTAGGACAGCCCGATCCTGGCCGGCTGGGCCGGGGACGGGGTCGGTGTGGCACTGGCCGATTCGGCCGACGGGGTGCCGACCGCAGTGGCGGACGGCTGCGCGGGGGCGCAACCGGCCAGCAGGGCCGCGAGCAGCAGGGGGATGTACGGGCGCACGGTGATTCCTCTTGTCAGTCGATGAAGCGGGAACTGCGTTCCCAGGCATAGATGAGGCTGTAGATGGCCGCGGCCACCAGGCACAGCACTGCGATGGTGGCGAACATGCCCTCGGTGTCGACGGCGTCACGCTGGACGGTGAGCACCATGCCCAGGCCTCGTCCACCCATCACCATCTCGCCGACCACGGCGCCGGTGACCGACAGGGTGAACCCGTTGCGGACCCCGGCCAGCACCGCCGGCCACGCCAACGGCGCCTCGATCTCGGTGAGCAGCCGGAACCTGCCGGCGCCGTCCACCCGGGCGGCGCGGATCACGTCGGGGTCGACGTGGCGCAGGCCGAGCACGCTGGAGACCAGGATCGGGAAGAAGACCATCAGCGCGCAGAGCAGGACCACCGGCCACAACCCGTACCCGACCCACAGCACCAGCAGCGGGGCGAGCGCGATCGCCGGGATCGCCTGGGTGGCACCGAGGAACGGCTGGACGCCGGCCCGCACCCAGCGCAACCTGTGGATCGCCACCGCCAGCGGCAGCGCCACGGCCGCCCCCAGCAGGCAGCCGCCGAAGGCCTCGGCCAGGGTCAGGCCGAGGTAGGGCCACAGCGCGCCGGACGCCAGGTCGTCGACCAGCCGGGCTCCCACCTCGGCCGGTCCCGGCAGCAGGTAGGCGGGGATCGCGGTCAGGCTGGTGGTCAGCGCCCAGCCCAGCAGAAGGATGGCGGCGAGCAGCACGGGAGCCGTGGCGGTGATCCCCCGCCAGGGCTGTCGCTGGGTCATCTCTCCTCCGGTCCTGGACGCGGACCGGGGTGCATCGAAGGGCACCCGGAGGCGCATGGCTCCGGGCGCCCGTGCTGCCTCCCATCCGGACTTTCACCGTCGGTGCTGGAATTCCACCAGCTCAACCGGGCCGCAGCAGCGGACCGGGTCGCGGACTGTCACCGCCGGTTCGGAATTACACCGACCCCGGAGCACGTTCGCCGCCCAGCATAGCGCCAGCGTGCCTGCGCC
>JAEZGC010000223.1 GCA_023437345.1 Actinomycetes bacterium | reverse complement strand
CGGCTGATCATGGCGCGGGTGATGGACGAGGCCACCATCGTCGGCACGCCGGAGGGCACCTGCGTACGCCTGGTCAAGCGCCTCACCCCGGGCGACTGACGCAAACCCCCTCTTCGCCGCTCCGGCGCGGGTTAGCCTCGGCCCGGAGACCATGTGAACGTCGCTCGCCTCCGCCGTAGGGCGGCATGCGGGCCGGGGGGTGCCGGCATGCGGGGTCCGTTGTGGCGCGGCTGGCTCTGGACGCCGCGGGTCTGGGCCGCCATGACGTTCCGCCGGGCCACCACCTGGTACGGGGGCCGGTCGCAGCGGCAGCGACGGAGGGCGGCGACCCGTCCCGCGGCCCCGGCCCGAGGGTGGCACCGCCCCTGGTGGTGGCTGGTGCTGGCGGTCGGCGCTGCGGTGGTGGTTTTTGTCTGGGTGCTCACCCAGTTCCTCCTGCCGCTGTGGAACGTGACAGTCGGGCACTGGCGGATGGAGCAACTTCCGCCGCTCGCCTGGGTCCAGGACCGGTTCTGCGACAGCGCCGCGAACCGGGGGCAATGCAAGAAGATCAGCGGCTTCCTCGGCAAGGTCCTCGCTGTCGCCATCGCCTTCGTCGGCTTCTACCTGCTCACCTTCGTGCGGGTGTATCGGCGGTACCAGCGGATCGCCGCACAGCACCCCGAGGATCTGGTGGGCACCTCGAACGACACGCTCGCCGACATCGTCGGACGCAACGAACTGTGCGAGGTGCTGATCGAACGGATCCGGGACCCGGAAGTGCGGTGCCCGATGGTCCTCGTCGGCGGCGTCGGCGCGGGCAAGACGGCGGTGATGTTGCGGCTGCCCCACGAGCTGGCGCGGCGAGGCGTCGTGCCTGTCGCCCTCTCGCTGCGCGACGTGCGCGACGTCGACTCCCTCGACTTCGAGAAGGCGGCACGCGAGCAGTTCACGCAGTTCGTCGACCCGTACCTGTGGAACGGTGGGCAGGCCGACCGGCTGTGGCGCCAACTGCGATGGAGCAACAAGATCGCGGTGCTGGCCGACGGTCTAGAGGAGCTGGGCGGGCAGGGCCGCGAGGGCCAGGAGGGCCAGGAGGGCCAGCACGACAGCGTGCTCCGCCAGGCGTTCACCCGGGCGGCGCAGAACCGGCTTCCGCTGGTCGCCGCCACCCGCCCCTACGATCCGCTGCGCAGCATGCCGGCGGTGGTGGTCGGGCTCGAACCGCTCAGCGAGACCCACGCGCTCACCTTCGGTCTCGACAGCGACGACCAGGCGCCGAAGCCGGCCCGGATGACAGTCGCGCATCTGATCAACGACGCCGACGTGACCGAGTCACCCGTCTATCTGAAGGTCATCCGGGACCTCAACCGGCTCGGCCGGCTGCCGGAAGGGCTCGGCAGCCACCGGGAGACCGGCGGATCGGTCCGTCCGGTGGACCGGGCGGGCATCCGCCGCCGCCTGCTCGACGCGTGGCTGCAGGCGCTCCAGGAGGGGTACATCTGCGAGGACTTCGCGCACGACACGAAGGAGCGCCGGCACGCCCTGGCCGTGGTGTCCGCCTTCGCGTGCGTGGGGCTGCTGCACAAGTCGCTGAACGTCACCTACGACCAGTTGGCCGGCCCTCACGACGGCCGGAAGCCACTCGACGCGCCGGTCGAGGTCGTCGTCGCACGCCTGAACGAGCTGGTGGAGGGCGGGCTCGACGTGCGAAGCCGCGCCGACCTCGTCACCGCCGTCACCACCGCCGGAGAGTTCTCCCTCGTCACCCTGCACCCCGACGGCATGCGCTTCCAGCACGGCGTCGTCCAGGCGTATCTCGGGGCACAGCTCCTGAGCGACACGGAGGTGCGGGACGCCCTGCTGCCGCTCCTCCTCGCAGGCGAACCCAGCCGGGAGGCGCTCATCGCGCTGGTCCTCCTGTCCCGGGCGCCGGGCCAGGGGGCATCCAACATCGACCTGGTCAACCGGTTGCTGGACCGCGCCGAACACGGGCGTAACCCCTGCTGGCGGCTGGAGATGTACGCGACAGCGTTCGAGATCGACGCCGCCACCGACAGTCCGCAGCAGGAACAGATCGCCCCGCGGATCGAGGAGCGCTGGTCCGCGTTCCAGGAGGGCGACGTCGGCGACCGCCCGCTGGACGAGGCGAAGCTCGTGCTCGTCCGACGGTGGGGGGACGCCGCCCGGTATCTCGCCGAACGCCGCCGCCGGAAGGAGGTGCCGCAGCCGGGACTGCTGTCCACGTACACCCATCTCTTCCGTCTCGCCGCCGGGGAGGCCTCGTACCGGGTCCAGTTGGCCGCCGCCCGCGAGATCGGCCTCGGCGGCGCCGACGCCGCGGCGGAACTGTGTCCCGGCGACGGGATGCACCCGCGCCCGCCCGGCCGGTACGCCCCCGCTCCGGCGATCTGGCCCCAACGGCTACGGGCCTGGATCGCGCCGTTGCTGCTGCTCTCGGTCAACCGCGACACCCGGAGCAGTCCGGAGATGCGACTGCTGACCGAGCGTCAGCTCGACGCCTGGCTCGACGCGCTGGCGGCGAACCGCGACCCCTGCGACGAGCACCGCCTCGGCCTCACCCTGGAGGTGGCGCTGGCCCAGGGGTTCCGCATCGCGGCGAACATCCGGCACCTGCCGATCGGCCGACAGGAAGCCGATCGCAGCTTCCTGGTCGAGAAGGCCGAGTTCGCGCTTGCCCATTCCCGCTTCTGGTACAGCCACCTGGTGCTGATGCAGGCGCTGACCCTGCTGTCGCTGCCGATGAACCCGGGCGAGCCGCTGCCGAAACGGGGGGCCGGCGCCAATCCGGCCGGCCTGGTGCAGCACTGGTTGCGCACCGCGGGCAGCGCGGTCGCCGACCGCGAGCCCTGCCCGGCTCACC
>JAEZGC010000174.1 GCA_023437345.1 Actinomycetes bacterium | reverse complement strand
CGAGCCGAGCGACATCGCCGTCGCGGTGGCGACCAGCAGCACGATGGGGGCGTCGTTGAAGCCCGACTCGGCCTCGATGACGGCCCGCAGGCGCGGCGGCAGCGGGACGCGGCGCATCACGGCGAAGATCGCCGCCGCGTCGGTGGGCGAGGTGATGGCGCCCAGCAGGATCGAGCTCGCCAGGTCGAGCCCGAGGACGTAGTGGGCGAACGCGGCGACCGCCGTGACCGAGACCCCGACCCCCACCGTGGCGAGCAGAACCGCCATCGGCAGGGCGCCGCGGATCTCCTGCCACTTGGTGGTGAACCCGCCCTCGGCGAGGATCAGCACCAGCGCCGCGAAGCCGAGGGAGTGGGCGAGGTCGGCGTCCTCGAGGTTGAGGCCGAGCTCGCCGACCAGCATGCCGAGCCCCAGGAACAGCAACAGCGACGGCAACCCGAACCGGGCGCCGATCCGGGTGGCGAGGATGGAGGCGAGCAGCACCACGGAGCCGAGCAGCAGCACCTGGTGCAGTTCCACATGGCCTCCTTTGGCGGGAGCAGTCTAGTGACTCACCTGCCTCTGCCGTCACGCCGGGGGCGCGCACCATCGCCATGGGGTCTGGATCGGCCGGGTATCGGGACGGGTGGACGGTTCCGCCAACCCAGAGGCTGGGACCAAGGGAGGGTTCTCGCAACCGGAACGGGAGACAGAAGAACCGTAGCCGACCCGGACCCTGAGACCGAAGAACCGTCCCCCTGACCCGAATCGCGGGACGGGGGGACGGTTCTTGTCGGGTCAGGCGAAGAGCTCGCGGGCCAGGGCGGCCTGGGCCACGGCTGCGATGTCGCCGCCCACCTGGGCTGTCACACCGGCGGCGACGGCGCCCTCGACGAGGGGGCCGTTGGCGAACACCACGTGCTCCTTCTCGTCATCGTCGAGGAAGTCGAGGACCGCCTCGACGGTCATCGTCGCCGAGCCCAGGTCGGTGAGGATCACGACATCGTGACCGGCTGCGCGCAGCTCGGTCACGGCGTCGTTCACCTTGTCGAACGAGGTCCCGATCCGGCCGTCGTCGGTGCCCGCCGCAGCGCGCAGCGGAACATCACGCGCCATCTGCTCCGTCAGTTCGACGACCCCGGCCGCCAACTGCTCGGAGTGGGAGACGATGACCAGCCCGACGCTCACGCGGACTCCGCGGCATCGGCGGCGGCGGCCAGGATGTAGGCGGTCGAGGTGGCGCCCGGGTCCTTGTGGCCGATCGACCGGTCACCCAGGTACGACGCCCTGCCCTTGGTCGCCTTCAGCGGGATGGTCGCCTCAGCGCCCTCGGCGGCCGCCGTGGCGGCTGCCCGCAGCACAGCTGCCGGGTCGCTGCCGGCCTCGACGGCGGCCTTGGCCGCCTCGACGGCAGGCGTCCAGGCGTCCACCATCGTCTTCTCGCCGGTGGTCGCCTTGCCGCGGGCGACGATCCCGTCCAGCGCCCCGGACAGCAGCGCGACCACGCCCGCGGCATCCAGGTCGCCCTCGAACCCCTTCGACGCGCGCAGGAAGGCTGTGCCGTACAGCGGCCCGGCCGCCCCGCCGACAGTCGACATCAGCGTCTTGGCCACCTCCTGCAGCACGCCCTGGACCGTCTCGGCGCCGCCCTCGAGCTTCGCCACCACAGCGGTGAAGCCCTTGTCCATGTTGGCGCCGTGGTCGCCGTCGCCGATCGCCCGGTCGAGGTCGATCAGCTCCATCCGGTGTTCTGCCATGGCCACCTGGGCGCTGCGGATCCACGCCAGCGCCCAGGCGGTCGTCAAGGTGTCGCTCACGCGGTCAATCCTCACACACCGCGCCGCAGCGCCACGGTGTGCACCGGGGCGTCGAACAGCTCGGTGAGCTCGTCGTCGAGTTCGAGGACGGTGACCGAGCAGCCCTGCATCTCCAGCGAGGTGATGTAGTTGCCGACCAGCGAGCGGCTGACCTCCAGCCCGGCGGCCTCAAGGCGGGCGCGAGCGTGGTTGTACACGATGTACAGCTCGGCCTCCGGCGTGCCACCCATCCCGTTGACGAACAGCAGCACCTTGCCCGACCACTCCCGGTCGGCGAGGACCGCGTCGACCAGCTTGTCGGTGATCTCGTCGGCGCTGGCCGCCGGGATGCGCTCGCGGCCCGGCTCGCCGTGGATGCCGATGCCGATCTCGATCTCGTCCTCAGGCAGGTCGAAGGACGGCTTGCCGACGTGCGGGACGGTGCACGCGGTGAGCGCGACGCCCATCGAACGGACCTGGCCGTTGACCTTCTCCGCGATCGCCAGGACGGCGTCGAGGTCGTCACCGCGCTGGGCGGCGGCGCCTGCGATCTTCTCGACCAGGACGGTGCCCGCGACGCCGCGGCGTCCGGCAGTCCAGGTGGAGTCCTCCACGGCGACGTCGTCGTTGACCACTATCGCCTTGACGGTGATGCCCTCCATCTCGGCGAGTTCGGCGGCGGTCTCGAAGTTCAGCACGTCACCGGTGTAGTTCTTCACGATGTGCAGGACGCCGGCGCCGCCGTCGACCTTCTTGGTCGCCTCGAGGATCGGGTCCGGCGTCGGGGAGGTGAAGACCGCGCCCGGGACTGCTGCGTCCAGCATGCCCAGACCGACGTAGCCGGCGTGCAGCGGCTCGTGGCCGGAGCCGCCTCCGGAGACCAGTCCGACCTTGCCCTGCACCGGGGCGTCGGCCCGTACCACGTAGTCGGGGTCGGTGTAGACGGTGATGAGGTCGGCGTGTGCGGCCTGGAATCCCGCGAGGGTCTCGGCGACCACGTTCGCGGGATCGTTGATCAGTTTCTTCACAGGGCTCTCCTTTGAGACTGAAGGCATGGGGCAGGCACCCCCAACTCTGCCCGGTCGGGCCGACCCCCGGAAAGGGGTCGCTGTGCGCACTTTCGTGCAGCGGCCGCGTGGGCCGCTGAACGAACGCGGGACGGCGCCGCCGACGGGGATCGGTCTGACGAAAGACAGCGGCCCCCCGTCCAGGTGGGACGGGGAGCCGGTGCGGCGGTGGCGGAGGGATTTGAACCCTCGGAGGGTTGCCCCTCACGCGCTTTCGAGGC
>JAEZGC010000095.1 GCA_023437345.1 Actinomycetes bacterium | reverse complement strand
AGACTCCTCAGCCTCGTTCGCTGACGCGTCCGAAGCTTCGTCGTCTAGAGTGATCCGCCGGATACCCGTTAGTCCCCCACAGAAAGCGCTGCCGTGGCTGAAGCGACCAAGAAGCGGCTCGTCATCGTCGAGTCGCCCACCAAGGCCGTCAGCCTGTCCAGGTTCCTCGGCAAGGGCTACATAGTCGAGTCCAGCCGCGGCCACGTCCGCGACCTCCCAGAGCGCGCCGCCGACATCCCCGCCAAGTACAAGGGTGAGAAGTGGGCCCGGCTCGGGGTCAACGTCAACGACAACTTCGCCCCGCTCTACGTTGTCGACTCCGACAAGAAGTCGACGATGCGCGACCTCAAGGCCAAGCTGAAGGAGTCCGACGAACTCTTCCTCGCCACCGATGAAGACCGCGAAGGGGAGGCGATCGCCTGGCACCTGCTGGACGAACTCAAGCCGAAGGTGCCGGTCCGGCGGATGGTCTTCCACGAGATCACCCCCGAAGCGATCCACGCCGCCGTGGCGAACACCCGCACCCTCGACACCGACCTGGTGGACGCGCAGGAGACCCGCCGCATCCTCGACCGGCTGTTCGGCTACGAGGTGTCGCCGGTGCTGTGGAAGAAGGTGCTTCCCAAGCTGTCCGCCGGACGGGTGCAGTCGGTGGCGACCCGCCTGGTGGTCGACCGGGAGTGGGAGCGGATCAGGTTCACCTCCGCCGAGTACGCCGGCATCGAGGCCACTCTTGACGCCGGTCCGGACGCCGAGCCGCGCCGGTTCACCGCGGGGCTCACCCAGCTCGGCACCCAGCGGCTGGCCGGCGGCAAGGACTTCGGCTCCGACGGCAAGCTCGCCGCGTCCGGCCTGTTCCACCTCGCAGCGGAGGCGGCCGCCGTCCTGGCCGACGCGCTGGCCGGGGCCGGCTACGCGGTCGGTGGGGTCGAGGCAAAGGCGTACCGCCGCAAGCCGTACGAACCCTTCCGCACCACCACGCTGCAGCGCGAGGCGGGCAGCAAGCTCCACTTCACCGCCCAGCGCACCATGTCGGTAGCGCAGGAGCTCTACGAGCGCGGCTTCATCACCTATATGCGAACCGACTCGGTGACGCTGTCGCAGACCGCGATCGCCGCCGCCCGCGCCCAGATCAAGCAGCTGTACGGCGGCCAGTTCCTGCCTGACAGCCCGCGCGTCTACACCTCCAAGGTGAAGAGCGCCCAGGAGGCGCACGAAGCGATCCGGCCGGCCGGAGAACACTTCCGCACCCCCGCAGAGACCGGGCTCCACGGCGACCAGCTGCGGCTCTACGAGCTGATCTGGAAGCGCACCCTCGCCTCCCAGATGAAGGACGCAGAGGGCAACACCGTCACGGTCCGGATCGGCGCCACGCTGCCCGAGCGGGTGCAGGTGGCCGACGCGTCGACCGGCGAGGTGCTCGAGGTCGGACGGGCCAGCTTCACCGCGTCCGGCCGCACCATCACCTTCCCCGGCTTCCTGAAGGTGTACGTCGCCACCGCCGACGACGACCAGGCCGCCGACGACGCCCAGGCCCCGCTGCCCCAGCTGGCCGCCGGCCAGACACTGACCGCCGACGAGGTGACCCCGAAGTCGCACGCCACCACCCCGCCGGCCCGCTACACCGAGCCGTCGCTGGTCGCCGAGCTGGAGCGCCGCGAGATCGGCCGGCCGTCCACCTACGCCGCGATCATCAGGACCATCACCTCCCGCGACTACGTGTTCCGCAAGGGATCGGCGCTGGTGCCGACCTGGCTCGCCTTCGCAGTCACCCGGCTGCTGGTGGAGCACTTCCCCAAGCTCATCGACTACGACTTCACCGCCCAGATGGAGGAGACTCTCGACGAGATCGCCAACGGCAACGCCGCGCGGGCAGCGGTGCTGAGGGACTTCTACTTCGGCCCCGACGGCGACACCGAGCAGGGCCTGCACACGCTGGTGAACGAGATCGGCGAGATCGACGCCCGGGCGCTGTCCACCTTCCCGCTGGCTGACTCCGACATCGCCGTGCGGGTGGGCCGCTACGGCACCTACATCGAGGACGCGGCCGGACGCCGGGCGAACGTCGACCCTGACCTGCCGCCGGCTGAACTGACAGTCGAGTACGCCCGCGAGCTGCTCGACCGTCCGGCGACCGAGGAGCGGGAGATCGGCACCGACCCCGACTCCGGGCTGACGGTGGTGGCCAAGACCGGACGGTTCGGGCCGTACGTCACCGAGGTGCTGCCGGAGGATGCGCCGAAGGGCGCGAAGCCGCGCACCTCGTCCCTGTTCGCCTCGATGTCTGTGGACACCCTCACGCTGAAGCAGGCGCTGAAGCTGCTCGCCCTGCCCCGGGTCGTCGGGGTGGCCGCGGACGGCCAGGAGATCACCGCGCAGAACGGCCGGTACGGGCCGTACCTGAAGAAGGGGACCGACTCACGTTCGCTGGCCAGCGACGCCCAGATCTTCGACATCACCCTGGAGGAGGCCGAGGCGCTCTACGCCCAGCCGAAGACCAGGGGCGGGCGGACGGCGTCCGGGCCGTTGCGGGAGCTGGGTACCGACCCGGCCAGCGGCAAGCCGATGGTGATCAGGGACGGCCGCTTCGGCGCCTACGTCACCGACGGCGAGGTCAACGCCACACTTCGCCGCACCGATGCCGTGGAGACGATCACGCCGGAGCGGGCCGCGGAACTGCTGGCCGAGAAGCGGGCCAAGGGGCCGGCCCCGAAGCGCCGCACCACCCGCAAGCCGGCGGCGACGACCAAGCGGACCACCACTCGCAAGACCGCGCGCAGCTGAGCCGGCCAGCACCGCCATCCGGCCTTACTGGTGAGTGTCCCTCTCGACTACGGGAGGGACACTCACCAGTAGGCGGTGGACAAGGGCGGCACGTGAGCGTGAGGACGCCCGCCGGGCGGCGGGGGCCCTAGGCTGGCCGCACGCGTTCGGGGCGGCGCCCGTCCGTGAATGACCGGCAACAGGAGGTTCGGGTGGCGGGGCTGTTCATCGTGTTCGAGGGCGGCGACCGGGTCGGCAAGTCGACCCAGGCGCGGCTGCTCGCCGACCGGCTCGAGAGCCAGGGCCATGACGTGGTGCTCACCTTCGAACCCGGCGACACCCGGGCCGGGGCCGTGATGCGCCAGATCGTGCTGGACCCGGCCACCGGTGACCTGGCGCCGCGCGCCGAGGCCCTGCTATACGCCGCCGACAAGGCCCATCACGTCTACCAGGTGCTGCGCCCGGCGCTGGAGCGGGGAGCGATAGTCATCTGCGACCGGTACGTCGACTCGCTCCTGGCCTACCAGGGTGCCGGACGGGGACTGGGGAGTGACCGGCTGGCGTCGATAGCGCACTGGGCCACCGGCGGTCTGCTGCCCGACCTGACCATCCTGCTCGACCTCGACCCGGCCCGCGTGGTCTCCGACATCGAGCGTCCCGACCGGGTGGAGAGTGCCGGACTCGACTTCCACGCCCGGGTCCGCGAGGAGTTCCTCGCGCTGGCGGCCCGCGACCCTGAGCACTACCTCGTCCTGCCGGCCCGGACCGACAAGGACGGCATCGCCGCGGTGATCGCGGAACGGGTCGCCTCGCTAGTGTCGCCGCCGACTGGCACGCTTGGCTGAATGGACGCCTCGACGTTCGCCCTCACCGAGGGAGTCTGGGCCGAACTGATCGGCCAGGAACGGGTGGTCGCCACGCTACGGCGGGCGGTCGCCGGCGACCGGCATGCGATGACCCACGCCTGGCTGGTCACCGGGCCGCCCGGCTCGGGCCGGTCCAACGCCGCGCGCGCCTTCGCCGCCGCCCTCCAGTGCCCCGAGGGGGGCTGCGGCGTTTGCCGCAGTTGCACCACAGCGCTGTCGGGCGCCCACCCCGACGTCACCCTGGTCCGCACCGAGAAGCTGTCGATAGGGGTGGACGAGGTGCGCGACCTGGTCCGCCGGGCGGCGATGGCCCCGACGCTGGGACGCTTCCAGGTGCTGATCGTCGAGGACGCCGACCGGGTCACCGAGCGGGGCGCCGACGCCCTGCTGAAGGCCATCGAGGAGCCCGCCCCCCGCACCGTCTGGCTGTTGTGCGCCCCCAGCCCCGACGACGTGATAGTGACGATCAGGTCGCGCTGTCGCCGGGTCGAGCTGAGCACCCCCAACGAGCACGCGATCGCCGAGCTGCTGCAGCGCCGCGACGGGGTGGACGCCGAGACCGCCGGCTTCGCCGCCCGGGTCTCCCAGGGCCACATCGGACGGGCCCGTGCCCTGGCCCGCAACCCTGCCGCCCGCGAGCAGCGGGCGAAGGTTCTCGCGATCCCGCAGCGGCTCGGCTCGCTGGGGGAGTGCCTGGGCGCCGCGGCCGCCGTGGTGCAGTCGGCCACCGACGAGGCCGCCCGGGTGACCGCCGAACTGGACGCCAGGGAGCGCACCGAACTGTCCGAGGCGCTCGGGATGACGACCAGGGGAGCGCGGCCCCGCAACGCCCAGGCCGCCCTCAGCGCCCTTGAGGACGAGCAGAAGCTGCGCGCCAAGCGACTGCAGCGCGACGCCCTCGACAGGGTGCTGACCGAGCTGACCTCGTACTACCGCGACGTCCTCGTGCTGCAGACGGGGGCGGGTGGCCCGTTGATCAACAGCGAGTTCGCCGAGCCGATAGCCGAGGCGGCCGGCCGGCTCACCCCGGCCGCAACCGTCCAGCGGCTCGACGCCCTGCTGGCCTGCCGCACCGCGCTGGAGACCAACGTCGCCCCGCTGCTGGCGCTGGAGGCGCTGATGCTTGCCCTGGCTGGCGCCACCGGACGCTGAGGGGCCCGAGGCGAAGCGGGTGTCGCTGGGTAACGATGACGGCTATGGGTGTTTTGATAGGCGTGAGCGAGTCTGCAGGAAGGACTTCCCCAGTGACCGAGCAGCGTGAGCCAGTTGATCCTGCCGCCGAAGATGCCACGCACGGCCAGCGGTGGACCCCGGAGCCCGATCCCGCCACCGAGGCGCCGGAGGTCGATCCCCGCTTGGTCGACGACGAGCCTGCCATTGAGCGGCTGACCGACCAGCCGGCCGCAGTCCCGCCGTACTCCGCCGACCCGGTTCCCGAGGCGGTCGCGGGCCCGGCCGACGGTGACGCACCCGCCGATCAGCCCGGCCCGATCCCCGACCGTGAGCCGGTTCCCGACCCCGAGCCCGGGTGGCACCCGGTGTCCGAACCGCCCCGGCCCGATCCCGAGCCGGCGCCGCAGCCTGATCCTGCCGCCGACCCCGAACCCGCGCCCGGCCCGGCGACCTCCCCGGTCCCGGGTCCCGACCTGGTCACCGACCCGCACCCGACGGCCGAGACGGCGGCCCTGCCGGGCGCGGTGCCGGCTGCGGCGCCCGGCCAGGCGATCTTCAGGGATTCGCCGCCGCCGCAGGAGGACGCCGAGCCGCTGTCGGACGAGGCGCGCAAGCTCGCCGCCGAACGGGCAGCCCGCAAGGAGGCGAGGGAAGCCGCCCTGGCGGCCACCGCGCCGGTCCCGCTGATGGCGCCCGAGCCGGTGGTGGTCGAAAAGCGCACCAACGACAAGTTCGCCGGTTCGCTCGGCCTGTTCCTGCTGCGGCTCGTGGTCGCCGCCATCTTCACCGTCCGCGGGATCACGATGCTCACCAACCTGGTCGAGACCCAGGAGCAATTCGCCCAGACGATCATCCCCTACCCGCAGGTGATGGCGATCGTGGCCGGCGCCGCCCATCTGCTGATCGCTCTGGCGATGGTGCTGGGCCTGCTCACCAGGGTCGCCGGCCTCGGCGTCCTGCTGATCGCCGGCGGAGCGCTGGCGTTCGTGATGTGGGGCCCGTGGAGCCCGTTCGTCCCGGGCCAGCCAGGCTTCCTCGGCGAACTCGAGTTGCTGCTGGCGGCGGTCGGCCTGCTCTTCCTGCTGGTCGGTGCCGGCGGCTGGAGCGTCGACCGCAGCTTCCGCTCCGCCCGGGTCCGCGACCGGGCCGAACGCCAGATGGCCTGAGCGTCACCGGCGCGACGGGCGGGCTTGCCCGCTGGCTAGGCTTGCCCACGTGAAACCGAGGGTGGGCCTGGTCGCCGGTGCGCTGGCGGTGGCGGTGCTGGCTGCCGGCTGTACCTTCCCGACCATCACCCCGACCCCGACGCCCACCCCCACCCCGGTCGACATCGGCGGGGTGACGGTGTCCTCCGAACCAGGGCCGGCCGTCGACCGTCCCGACCTGCCGGACCCCGGCGTGCTGCCGGACGGCTTCGCCGCCGCCCCCGCCGGAGAGGGTCTGACCGGCTACCTGGCCCAGCGGCTCGACTGGTCGGACTGCGGCGACGGCCTGCAGTGCGCCAAGACGCTGGTGCCGCTCGACTACGCAGACCCGGCCGGCCAGGCGATAACGCTGTCCCTGGCCCGCCGTCCGGCGACCGCCGAACCGAGGCTCGGCTCGCTGTTCGTCAATCCGGGCGGTCCCGGCGCTCCCGGCAGCGGCCTGGCGGGCGCCTTCGCCCGGCGAGGGCTGGAGCAGTACGACATCGTCGG
>JAEZGC010000091.1 GCA_023437345.1 Actinomycetes bacterium | reverse complement strand
ACTATCTCGTCGCCGGGCCGCAGCCGGGCCCCGAGCGTGTGGGCGGCGAGGTTCAGCGCTTCGGAGGCGTTCTTGGTGAACACCACCTCCTGCGGCCCGGCCGCGGCGATGAAGTCGGCCACCTTGTGGCGGGCCTGCTCGAAGGCGTCGGTGGCCTCGGCGCCCAGGACGTGCATGGCCCGGGCGACGTTGGCGTTGTGGGCCAGGTAGTGGTCGCTCAGGGCGGCCACCACCTGGCGGGGCTTCTGTGAGGTGTTGGCCGAGTCCAAGTAGGCCAGGGCGCTGTCACCGACCCGCCGGGACAGGATGGGGAAGTCGCCGCGCAGCGCGGCGACGTCGAGGGCGAGTGCCTCAGGCATCGACCTTCACGGCCTTGACGAACCTGTCGTAGCCCTCGATCTCGAGGCGGTCGGCCAGCTCGGGGCCACCCTCCTCGGCGATCCGGCCGTCCACGAAGACGTGGACGAAGTCGGGCTTGATGTAGTTGAGGATCCGCGTGTAGTGGGTGATCAGCAGCAGCCCGCGGTCGCCGGCTGCGGTGTACCGGTTGACACCCTCCGACACGATCCGCAGCGCGTCGATGTCGAGGCCGGAGTCGGTCTCGTCAAGGATCGCGAACTTGGGGTTGAGCAGTTCGAGCTGGACTATCTCGTTGCGCTTCTTCTCGCCGCCGGAGAAGCCCTCGTTCAGCGACCGGGCGGCGAAGCTGGCGTCGAGGCCGAGGCGGTCCATCGCGCCGTTGACCTCCTTCACCCAGGTGCGGACCTTGGGCGCCTCACCAGACAGGGCGGTCTTGGCGGTCCGCAGGAAGTTCGACACCGAGACGCCGGGCACCTCGATCGGGTACTGCATGGCGAGGAACAGGCCCGCCTTGGCCCGGTCGTCGACCGACAGCTCGGACAGCTCGACCCCGTCGAGGGTGACAGAGCCCGAGGTGATGCGGTACTTGGGGTGACCGGCGATGGAGTAGGCAAGGGTCGACTTGCCGGAGCCGTTGGGACCCATGATCGCGTGCACCTCGCCCGACTTCACGGTGAGGTTGACCCCCTTGAGGATCTCCTTCGGGCCGTTCTCGGTCTCGACCTCGACGTGCAGATCGGTGATCGTCAGTGTGGACATGCGGTTACAGCTCCTGGCTCTGGATGGGATTCGAAAGGTCAATCAGGATGTCGTCGCCGGCCACCTGGACCGGGTAGACGGGGACGGGGACAGTGGCCGGCAGCTCGAGCGGCAGGCCGGTGCGCAGGTCGAACCGTGACCCGTGCATGTAGCACTCGATGGTCGTGCCGTCGACGTCCCCCTCGCTGAGCGGGACCTCGCCGTGGGAGCAGACGTCATGGATGGCGAAGACACCCTCGGTCGTGTTGACGATGGCCACGTCGGTGCTGCCCACTTCGACGGCGAGCGCGGATCCCTGCGACACGTCGCTGAGCGCGCAGGCCCGGACGAAGCTCACGCCGGCACCCGCTCCGTGCTCGCCGGGGCACCGATGGTGACCTCCAGCTCACGCTCGATCGTGGCCAGCAGTTCGGCCTCGATGTCGGGCACGCCGATCCGGCGGATGATGTCGGCGAAGAAGCCGTGCACCACCAGCCGGCGGGCCTCCTCCTCGGGGATGCCACGGGAGCGCAGGTAGAACAGCTGCTCGTCGTCGAACCTGCCGGTGGTCGAGGAGTGCCCGGCCCCCTGGATCTCGCCGGTCTCGATCTCGAGGTTCGGCACCGAGTCGGCGCGGCACCCGTCGGTGAGCACGAGGTTCTTGTTGGACTCGTAGGTCCTGATGTCCTCGGCGACCTTGCGGATCAGCACGTCGCCGACCCACACCGACCGCGCACCCTCGCCCTGCAGCGCGCCGCGGTAGTCGACGTTGGACGCCGTGTGAGGCGCGTTGTGGTCGACGAACAGCCGGTGCTCGATGTGCTGGCCGGCGTCGACGAAGTACAGCCCGAACTGCTCAAGCTCACCGCCGGGGCCGTCGTACTCGGCGGTCTCGACCAGCCTGACGAGATCACCGCCCAGGCTGGCGGCGACGGTGCGCACCCGGGCGTCGCGGCCGATCCGCAGGCCGACGTGCCCGACGTGGACTGCGTCGTCGTCCCACTCCTGCAGGCCGACGAAGTTCAGCGTGGCGCCGTCCCCCACAAGGATGGAGACCGAGGAGACGTACCGCGCCGAGCCGGTGTGCCGCAGCACGACGGTGGCCGAGGAGTTCGCGCCGGCGACGAACACGATCTGCCCGTACACCAGCGACGCGGCGTCCTGCCCGGTCAGGGTGAGGACCACCGGCTCGTCGAGCTGCGTCCCGGCCGGGATCTCGATCTTGACCGCCTCGCCGGCGAGGTTGGCTGCCAGTGCGCTGGGCCGGTCGACCGGGGCGAGGACGCCGAGCTCCTTGACCTGGTCGGCGCTCAGTCGCGAACTGACCACCCCGGCGGGGAGCCGGGTGGCCCAGTCGAGGTGGTCGTCGCTGGGGACGCCGTCCAGAACGCCGCGCAACCGCTTCACCGGGGTGAACCGCCAGACCTCCTCGCGTCCGTTCGGAACCGGGTGGTCGGTCAGGTCGAACGACGCCACCGGGTGCAGGTGCGATGCAACCGTCTCGATCGCCCCTGCCACGTTGGGCACAGCAGTCACTGTCATTGTCCTCTTCTGTTCTTCAGGTCGTGGGTGGTGGTACGGGGACGGGCTCAGCCCACCGCCCCCTCCATCTGCAGCTCGATCAGCCGGTTGAGTTCGAGGGCGTACTCCATCGGGAGTTCGCGGGCGATCGGCTCGATGAAGCCGCGCACGATCATCGCCATCGCCTCGTCCTCGCCCATCCCGCGGCTCATCAGGTAGAAGAGCTGGTCGTCGCTGACCTTCGAGACGGTTGCCTCGTGGGCCATCGACACGTCGTCCTCGCGGACGTCCACGTACGGGTAGGTGTCCGAGCGGGACACGGTGTCGACCAGCAGCGCGTCGCACTTGACCGAGCTGGCCGAGTGGTGCGCGCCCTCCTGGACCTGGACCAGGCCCCGGTAGGACGCCCGGCCGCCGCCGCGGGCCACCGACTTGGAGATGATCGAGCTGGACGTGTGCGGGGCGGCGTGCACCATCTTCGAGCCGGCGTCCTGGTGCTGGCCCTCGCCGGCGAAGGCGATGGACAGCGTCTCACCGCGGGAGTGCTCACCGAGCAGGTACACGGCCGGGTACTTCATGGTGACCTTGGAGCCGATGTTGCCGTCGATCCACTCCATGGTGGCGCCCTCCTCGCAGGTGGCGCGCTTGGTGACCAGGTTGTACACGTTGGTCGACCAGTTCTGGATCGTCGTGTAGCGGACCCGGGCGTTCTTCTTGACGATGATCTCGACCACCGCCGAGTGCAGCGAGTCGGAGGAGTAGATCGGCGCGGTGCAGCCCTCGACGTAGTGCACGTAGGAGCCCTCGTCGGCGATGATCAGCGTCCGCTCGAACTGGCCCATGT
>JAEZGC010000082.1 GCA_023437345.1 Actinomycetes bacterium | reverse complement strand
AGGTAGGGCCGCAGCACCTCCGCCACCCTGGTGTCGGTGGTCATCGCGTTGAAGGTCTGGCCGGGGCCGTCGATCTGGTGGGTGTCCGACATCCGCAGCACCCTGAGCTTGCCGTACGACGGACTGGTCGCCTCCGCCACCACCGCCAGATAGCTGGCGAGGTTGGAGCGACCCCGGGGGACGAAGACCGAGGTCTGGCTGAAGATCGGCTGGTCCTCATTCGGCCACTTGATCGACAGGTAGTACGGCGGTTCCTTCGCCTCGGTCGCGCTGTTCACCGGGTCGGCGGGAACCTGCCACAGGTCCGACTGCTGGTACCAGCTGGCCGGGTTGGTCATGTGGTAGCGCCCGAGGATCTCCCGCTGCACCTTGAACAGGTCCTCCGGGTAGCGGAGGTGAGCGAGCAGGTCCGGGCTGATGTCGCTCTTCGGCAGCACAGTGCCCGGGAAGGCCTTGGCGTAGCTCTGCATCACCGGGTCGGCCTCGTCCCAGGCGTACAGCGAGACGGTGCCCTCGGTGGCGTCCACCACTGCCTTCACGGAGTTGCGGATGTAGTTCAGCGGTCGGTCCACCTGCAGCCCGGTGGTGCGCGACTGGGCATCCGAGGTGGTCCGCTGCAGGCTCACCAGGGCGCTGTTGGGGTAGCTGCGGCTGGTGGTGTAGCCGTCGAGGATCCACACCAGCCTGCCGTCCACCACCGCCGGGTAGGTGTTCTGGTCGAGCGTCAGCCACGGGGCCACCTGCTGCACGCGCTCCTTCGGGGTGCGCTTGTACAGCAGCTGGGAGGCCGAGTTCACCCGGTCGGACAGGATGATGTTGAGGTCGGTGAAGTGGGCGGCGTACAGCAGCCGGTTGAACATGTTGCCGATCGGGACGCCGCCGCTGCCGGCGTAGACGTTGTACGCCTCGCCGCCGCTCTCGCCGCCGCCGGGGGTGTCCAGCTCGATCGGCGGCTGGCCCTCCTCACGTCCGACGATCGCGAACTCCTCGCTCAGCTCGCCGAAGTAGATCCTGCCCTCGTAGTCGCCCAGCTGGCCCTGAGGCGGCAGGTCGCGCTCGATCCACTCCGGCTGCCCGCCGGACTGCCGACGGTTGCCGTAGGCGGCGACCAGCCCGTACCCGTGGGTGTAGACGGTATGGATGTTGTTCCAGTTCTGGTCGGGGATGCCGGCCAGGTTCATCTCCCGGGCGGCGACCACGACGTCGGTCTCCACGCCGTCCAGCATGTACCGGTCGACGTCCAGCGCGGCAGGGAACGAGTAGTAGCCCCTGACCTGCTGCAGCTGCTCGAAGGTGGGACCGACCACGGACGGGTCCATCAGACGGATGCCGGGCAGTGCCGCGGCGTCCTCCTTGAGCTGGCCGGGACGGACCTGGGTCACGGCTGCGTACTCGGTGATCTCGACGTCGCCGATCCCGAAGGCTTGCCGGGTCGCGTCGATGTGGGCCTTCATGTACGGCCCCTCCTTGTCCGGCTCGTTGGGCCGGACCTGGAAGGACTGGACGATCGCCGGGTAGAGCAACTGCAGGATCAGACCGGACACCAGCATCAGCACCAGACCGGTGATCGGCAGCACCCACCGGTTCAGGAAGGCGTTCAGGAAGAACAGCGCGGCGCAGATGAACGCGATCACCGCGATCACCAGCTTCGCCCCCAGCCGCGCGTTGTCGTCGGTGAAGTGCAGGCCGGTGAACACGGTTCCGGGATCGACGAGGTAGCCGTAGCGGTCGACAAGGCTCTGCAGGCCGTAGACCACAAGCACCAGCCCGGCCAGCACCGACAGGTGCCGGCTCGCCCGGGTCGGACGCCGCCCGCTCAGCGCCTGCCGTCCGACCACCAGGCCGCCGGTGGTGAAATGCACCGCCGCGGCAGCGATCAGCCCGAAGAACAGCGCGCTCATCAGGAAGCCGAGCAGGTCACGCCAGATCGGCAGGTCGAACACGTAGAAACCGGCGTCCAGCCCGAAGTAGGGGTCGGTGGTTCCGAACGGTGTCCGGTTGAGGAAGGCGAGCACGTCCATGCTGGCAGCGGCCGCGGTCATGCCGCCGATCACGCCGAAGAATGCCGAGGGCACCAGGATCGCCAGGAAGAGGTTCGAGCCGAGCAGGTCGCTGTAACGGTCCAGGACGGCGCTCGGCCCGCTGCGCCGATCGAGCGGCCTCATCCGCCAGGCCAGCCACATGTTGAGCCCGACGGTGCCGGCCATCACCACGAAGAACACGACGAACAGCAGCACGCGGGTCAGCAACTGGGTGGTGAACACCCCCTGGTAGGCGACCGAGTCGAACCAGAGCTTCTCGGTCCACAATTCGGAGAACACCAGGAAGGCGACTATCAGAACCCCCGCCACCACGATGGTGGGGACGAGCGGGCCACGTCGGGCGAGGGCGGTCGGCAACAGAGACTCCTTGTGCAGGCGCAGGCGGGCGTCAGTCCAATGTACGCGACAGCGCCAGCGTGAGGGCGGGCACCAGGTCGGTTCCCCCGAGCAGCTCGGCTTCGTTGCCCCGGATCCGGGCGACGCCGTGGTGGCCGCCGTCGCGGGTGACCCCGACCACCACCCGCAGGTCCAGCCGTTTGGGGTGCTCGGCCACCACCAGTGCGGCCTGCTGCGGGTCGTCGGGCAGGTCGGCCTCGACCTCCGGCGGGACGAAGGTGCGTTCCAGGGCGAGGACGCAGCCGTCCACAGTGGCCGGCCACGCGATCCGGGCCAGCGTGTCGGCCAGGTCCGCGCCGGCGCTGAACTCCTCCTGCTCGATGGACGTGTAGCCGTCCCCCGGCCCGTGCTGCAGGTGCTCGGCCAGGCCCGGCTCGGCGGCGATCAGGTCTGCGGTGCGGACCAGCGCGAAGAGCCGGGCTGGCTGGTCCCACCCGGAGCGGGCCACGTGGCGCTCGACCTCGATCAGGGCGGCGGTCAGGACGTCGTTCACTGGCACTGCGGCACCGAGTCGACGGCGGCAGGGTCGTCCAGCGACTCCAGGGCGGCCAGCGCGTCGCCGAGGTTCTCGACAGGCACCAGTCGCAGGCCGGGATGCGCCTCCAGCGCATCGACGCAGTTGCCCCTGGGCAGCAGGAAGACCTCCGCCTTGTCGCGGGCGGCGGCGGCGATCTTCTCCTGCACCCCGCCGATCGGGCTGACCCGGCCGCTGGAGTCGATCTCGCCGGTACCGGCGACCACCCGGCCGGCCAGCACCGACTCAGGGGTGAGCAACTCGTAGATCGCAAGGGCGAACGGCAGCCCCGCGCTCGGGCCGCCGATCGCCGGGTCGATCCCGAAGCTGATCGACGGCGCGTACTTGTAGCCGACATCCAGCCCGATGCCGACGACCGGGGTCTCCGGGCTGGTGCTCGACGCCCTGGTGGTGACCGTGACGCTGACCGGGACCCCGTCGCGCTCCAGGTCGAACTTCACCACCTTGCCGACTCCCTGCTCGGCGACCGCTCGCTTCACGTCGTCCACCCGCTGGACGTGGACATTGTCCACAGCGGTGATCAGGTCGCCCGGCTTCAGCTTCTCGTGCGCCGGCCCGGCGGCCGAGACCCAGGTCACCATCGGCAGTTCCAGCACCGGCACCCGCGCCACCCGCAGCGCCGCCACTATCGCGGTGCCCTGGGAGTCGTCCATCATGCGAACGCTGTTGTCCTGGATCTCCGCGGGGTCGATCCCGGGCGGGTAGACCGCGTCGCGCGGCATGACCTCGCGGGACGGCAGCCAGTAGGAGAACAGCGCCTCCGGCAGGGTGAGCGCCGAGTCGGGCCGGGTCACCGACACCGTCGCCATCCGCACCTCGCCGCGGGCGGGGAACGTGTCGATCCCCTGGATGCGGATCGCCTCGGTCGGCCCGCTGTCGGCGTCGATGTCACCGAGCAGGTTGTAGGTCGACCCGGGGCTCCAGGCGACGAACGGCACCGGCACCATGGCGATCAGCGCGGCCAGCGCGACGAACAGCAGCGCCGCAACGGCCGCCGTCCACGTCTGCTTGGTCACAGGATCCCTCCGGTTGGCCCGCCCCCGGGGCACACACCCGAGCACGATACCGCCCCCGGTTGAGAAAACCCTTGGGACCGTGAGGGAGAATGGGGTCGACCGGGGCTAAGGAGCGGCATGGGCGACGAGGACGGCAGGGACGACTTCGGCACGGGCGGGGAGCCCGGCCGGCCCGAGGAGGAGGCACTGCTGCGCTTCCTGTCGCAGTTCGGCATCACGCCGGGCCCGGACGGACGGCTCGACATGCAGGAGCTGATGGGCCGGATGCAGTCGATGATGGCCGCCTTCACCAGCCAACTGGCGAGCTTCGGCCCGACCGAGTCCGACTCGGGGATGAACTGGCGGTTCACCAAGGACATCGCCCGCAAGCTGACCGCGTCCGCCGGACCCGACCCGACCCCGTCAGCGTCGCAGCTGACCGCCATCCGGTCGGCCGCCGAGCTGGCCGACCTGTGGCTGGACGAGGAGATAGCGTTCCCGCCGCTCAGCCCGCGGCCGATGGCGTGGAGCCGGGCCGAATGGGTGGAGAACACCTTCGACACCTGGCAGCAGCTGATCCGTCCGGTGGTCACCCAGCTCAGCCATACCCTCGGCGGGCTGCTGGACAGCCAGGCCGGCGGCGACCCCGCCGCTGCCGGGATGCTGCAGCCGATGATCCGCACCGCCGCCTCGGGCATGTTCGCCGCCCAGGTCGGACAGTCGCTGGGCCGGCTTGCTGTCGAGGCGTTCAGCGCCGGCGACATCGGGCTGCCGCTGACCGCCCGGCCAGTGGTGGCGCTGCTGCCCACCAATGTCGCCAGGTTCGGTGAAGGGCTTGAGGTGGCCGCGCCGGACCTGCTGCTGTTCCTCGCGCTGCGCGAGACCGCCCGGCAGCGCCTGTTCGCAGCGGTCGGCTGGCTGGGCCCGCAACTCCTGGCGCTGGTCGAGCACTACGCCCGCGGCATCACCATCGACCCGTCAGCGCTGGAGCAGGCCATCGAGTCCCAGCTGGGCAGCGCGATGACCGCCGAAGAGGTCGAACAGGCCGGGCAGGCCGTGGCCGGGTCGCTGTTCGTGCCGCAGGTGAGCGAGGAGCAGCGGGCCGTGCTGGGCCGGTTGGAGACGTTGCTGGCCCTGGTCGAGGGCTGGGTGGACGAGGTGGTCGACCGCGCCACCAGGGAACGGATGCCGGCGGCTGCGTCGCTGACCGAGATGCTGCGCCGCCGACGGGCCGCCGGCGGTCCCGCCGAAGCTGCCCTGAAGGCGCTGGGCGGGCTGGAGCTTCGGCCCCGCCGCACCCGCGATGCCGCCAACCTGTGGGCGGCCACCCGCGCCACCCGGGGCGCTGCGGCGCGGGACGCGTCCTGGGCCCACCCCGACCTGGTTCCCTCAGCAGCGGAGCTGGACGACCCGCTCGGCTACGCCGAACACGGCCACCAGTCGCCGACTCCCGACGACCTGGACGCGGAGCTCGCGCGGCTGCTGGAGGAGGAGGGCGGCTCGACCGGGGCCTGACTCACCGGCCGGGGCCGGCGAACTCCAGGCCCTCGAGGAAACCGCGCGCCCTGGCGGCGTCGGGGTAGGCCGACAACAGCTGCCAGAACCTCGCCGAGTGGGTGGGTTCGACAAGGTGCGCCAGCTCGTGCAGCAGGACGTAGTCCCCCACCCAGCGCGGCACCCCGCGCAGCCGGTCCGAGATCCGGATCCTGCCCTCCGTGGGGGTGCAGGACCCCCACCGCCTGGTCTGGTTCGACACCCACCGGACCTGGAAGTCCGGCAAGCCGCCCGGCACCTGCTGGAGAAGGTAGCGGTGCGCCAGTTCGAGGGCGCGGGCGTGCAGTTCGGGATCCCCGGCCGGTACCACCCGGCGAGCCTCCTTCGCCAGGAAGCGGGTGACCAGGGCCGGCACCAGTTCGTCAGCCTGCCGACGGGTCAGACCGGCCGGTACAACGGCGACCAGCTGGCCCTGCTCGCGAAAGACGGTCAGGGTGCGTCGGCGACGGTTGCTGCGACGGATCTCGACCGGGCCCGGGGCCGCGAGGTCGGCGCCTTCGGAGTCCATGGCGCAAGCCTATCCGGGTCGCTTGCGGACACCCCGGGATGTCGGGTTGACCGAGACCTGCCCGACCACTAGTTTCAGCCTTAGTGGGGCCCTCGCAGGGCCGGGCTGCTCGCAGGGGAAGGCAAGCCGTCCGGACCGTGAGGGCCTCGCGACGCTTCGTCGGGGACGCCCCGATTCGGCCGGTGTCATTCAGTTGCGCCGTGTGTAAACTGACGCGGCAAGCATCCCCGCCGTTTCCCCGGTCAGGGGACCGACTACCACCGAGGAGAAACAGTGGCCAAGGACAGCTACAGCGGGTCGTTCTACTGTGTGAAGTGCAAGGAC
>JAEZGC010000308.1 GCA_023437345.1 Actinomycetes bacterium | reverse complement strand
TTCGCGCTGCAGGCGTCCCCCGACCACCCCTGGGTAGTCGAGCACCCTGAGTGGTTCACCACCCGGCTGGACGGCACCATCGCCTATGCCGAGAACCCGCCCAAGAAGTACCAGGACATCTACCCGATCAACTTCGACAACGACCCGCCCGGCATCTACCACGAGGTGCTGCGCGTGCTGAAGCTGTGGATGTCGCACGGGGTGCGGATCTTCCGGGTCGACAACCCGCACACCAAGCCGCTGGACTTCTGGAACTGGGTGATGCGTCAGCTGCGCGACAGCGACCCCGACGTGCTGTTCCTCGCCGAGGCGTTCACCAGGCCCGAGATGATGCACGCGCTGGGCAAGATCGGCTTCCACCAGTCCTACACGTACTTCACCTGGCGCAACGAGAAGTGGGAGCTCGAGGAGTACCTCACCGAGCTCTCCCGCGAGATGGACGCGTTCTACCGTCCCAACTTCTTCGTCAACACCCCCGACATCAATCCGGCCTACCTGCAGACCGGCAACCCGGCAGCCTTCGCGATCCGGGCGATCCTGGCCGCCACCATGTCACCGACCTGGGGGGTGTACTCCGGCTACGAGCTGTTCGAGCACGAACCGCTCAAGCCAGGCGGTGAGGAGTACCGCAACTCGGAGAAATACGAGTTCCGGCCCCGCGACTTCAGCGTCGAACCGAACCTCGGCGTGCTGCTCGGCCGGCTCAACCAGATCCGTCGCGACCACCCCGCGCTGCAGCAGTTGCGTCAGGTGACCTTCCACAAGGCGCCGCACGAGAGCGTGATCGCCTACTCCAAGACCGACGGGGACGACACGGTCATCGTCATCTGCAGCCTCGACCAGCACAACACGGTGGAGAGCGACCTGTACCTGGACCTGACCGCACCCGGCCTGCCCGGCGGCGACACGGTGATGCTTCGCGATGAACTGACCGGCGCCACCTTCACGTGGGGCGAACGCAATTTCGTCAGGCTGACCCCCGCCCACCCGGCCCACATCCTCCACGTCCTCGATCTCGGCTGAGGTGGCCGGCGTGGCTGGCTGGCGGGAGTACCTTCCCCGGGCGCGCTGGTTCGCGGGCAAGACCGGCGGCGAACTCGCCGGCCTGCGTCCGCTGGAGTGGTACACCGCACCCGGCCGGCTGCCCGCCGTCCGCTCCGAGCTGGCCGAGTTCGCCGGTCCGGACGGCACCGACACCTACCACCTGCTGGTCGGCTACCTGCCGCCGGGTTCGGCCGAGCCCGACTCCCTGGTCGGGCAAGCCCAGCTGGCCGGGTTCGGTGAGGTGGACGTCGTCGACGCCCCCGCCTCCCCTACCGCGATGCGGGCCCTGTTGGCGGCGCTGGTGGACGCCCCGCCGCCGGGGATGCGCTGGCTGGCCCGCCCGTCGGCGGCCCCCGCGCAGGTCAGGGTCTCCACAGCGGAGCAGAGCAACTCCACTGTCTTCGCCGACGACCTGCTGGTGAAGGTCTACCGACTGCTGGAGCCGGGGGCCAACCCCGACCCCGAGGTGCTGGCCGCGCTCCGGGGGCGGGAGGTGCCCGAGCTGTACGGCGTCCTGTCCGGCGACGGCTACGACCTGGTGATGATCGGGGAGTTCCTGCCACGGGCGCGCGACGGGTGGGAGTTCGCCACCAGCGCCTGCGCCCAGGGCCGCAGCGTCGACGCCGAACTCGCCGCGCTGGGACGCGCGCTGCACGACCTGCACACCGCGCTCGCCGAGGCGTTCGGCACCACCGGCCTCGACCCTGCGACCCTGCAGCGCCGCTTCTCGGCAGGCCTCGCCGACGCGATCAGCGTTCACCCGGGACTCGAGGAGAAACGGGCAGCACTCACGGCGCTGCTGGACGTAACCGGTCAGGCGGCGGTGCCAGGCCAGCGGGTGCACGGCGACTTCCACCTCGGCCAGGCGCTGCTCACGCCGCAGGGCTGGCGGATCATCGACTTCGAGGGCGAGCCGGGCGCCTCAGCCGAGCAGCGGCGCGGGTTCGACTCGCCCTGGCGCGACGTGGCCGGGCTGCTCCGGTCGATCGACTACGCCCGTTCCGCCCACGACGAGCCCGACGGCGACCAGGCGCGGGCCTGGGCCGGGGCCGGCCGGGCGGCGTTCCTGGCCGGCTACGGCGCCACCGGCTCACCGCCAGCTCTGTTGCGGGCCTACGAGGTCCACCGGATGCTGTACGAGGTGGGCTACGAACTGCGCAATCGTCCCGACTGGGTAGGCATACCGTTGGCGGCGGTCGAAGATATAACACGGGCGGACTGAGGAGATCGGCATGGCGTACGACGTGAACGGCGGGCTGACCGGCTGGGACCTGGAAGGGTTCCACAACGGCGGCGACACCGAGTGCTGGCGCCGGCTCGGCGCCCATCAGGTCACCCTGATCGACGACGAGCGCGGCGAGGTCCACGGCACCCGCTTCGCGGTGTGGGCCCCCAACGCCGCCGAGGTTCGGCTCAACGCCGACTTCAACTACTGGAGCGGCGACGCCATGCACCTGATCCCGGGCACCGGGGTGTGGACGCTGTTCGTGGAGGGCATCGGGACCGGCGCGCTGTACAAGTTCAACGTGCTGGGCCGCGACGGGACCTGGCGCGAGAAGGTGGACCCGATGGCCCGGTTCGCCGAGCAGGCGCCGGCCAACTCGTCAATCGTCTACGAGAGCAAGTACCTGTGGTCCGACGATGAGTGGATGCAGCGCCGCGCCCACTCGGTCCCCCACCGCGAGGCGATGTCGGTCTACGAGGTGCACCTGGGCAGCTGGCGCAAGGGCAAGACCTACCTCGAGCTGGCCGACGAGCTCGTCGAGTACGTCACCTGGCAGGGCTTCACCCACGTCGAGCTGATGCCGGTCACCGAACACCCCTACGAGCCGTCGTGGGGCTACCAGGTCACCAACTACTTCGCCCCGATGTCGCGGCTCGGCCGTCCCGACGAGTTCCGCTACCTGATCGACAGGCTGCACCAGGCAGGCATCGGCGTCATCCTCGACTGGGTGCCCGGCCACTTCCCCAAGGACGAGTGGGCGCTGGGAAGGTTCGACGGCACCGCGCTGTACGAGCACGAGGACCCCCGCCAGGGCGAGCACCGCGACTGGGGGACGTACATCTTCAACTACGGCCGCAACGAGGTGAAGTCGTTCCTGGTCTCCAACGCCCTCTACTGGGTGACCGAGTTCCACATCGACGCGCTGCGGGTGGACGCCGTCGCGTCCATGCTCTACCTGGACTACTCCCGCGAGGCCGGCGAGTGGGTGCCCAACATCTACGGCGGCAACGAGAACCTCGAGGCCATCGACTTCCTGCGCTACGTGAACCGCCACCTGTACGAGCGGGTGCCGGGGGTCGTGATGATCGCCGAGGAGTCGACCTCGTTCGGCGGGGTAACCACCCCCGTCCACGAGGGCGGGCTGGGCTTCGGCTTCAAGTGGAACATGGGCTGGATGAACGACTCGCTGCGCTACCTGGGCCTGGAGCCCATCTACCGGCAGTACCACCACCATGAGATGACGTTCGCGATGGTGTACGCCTACTCGGAGAACTTCGTGCTGCCGATCTCCCACGACGAGGTGGTGCACGGCAAGGGGTCGATGGTGAACAAGATCCCGCAGGACACCTGGCGCCAGTTCGCCACCCTGCGGGCGTTCTACTCCTACATGTGGGCGTTCCCGGGCAAGAAGCTGCTGTTCGCCGGCTGCGAGTTCGGACAGCGCACCGAGTTCAACGAGGCGGTCAGCCTTGAGTGGTGGGTGAGTGACCTGTGGGGCCACCACGGCCTGCAGGCCATGATCCGCGACCTGAACCGGATCTACACCACGCACCCTGCCC